>NZ_JBMFIW010000008.1:0-60102 GCF_049974385.1 Caldisphaera sp.
GAAATTGATAAGGCTTATGGAAATAAGAAAAATGAGGGGGAATGAAATAAGCGTAGGAGAGGTACCATTTATAATAGTCCCTAACGATACGATAGTCATAAATAAGCCTGAGAGTATTGAGGGTATGCCATCAGCCACAAATCCGGAAAGCGTTATAAAATTAAAATTCAAATATAGCGATTATAAAATAGATTTCCCTAAAGGATCTCAAACACTATTTGTTGTTCACCCAAGCATAGACCCCTTAATAATATCAAGCGCTTTAGGCACCAATATAATCCTTTCTGAAAAATTCAAAGTCATTTATAGATCATATTTACATGGAGAAAAAACAATAAAAGACAGATTCGAAATATGTGCCAAAAATTTATTTTCAAATAGCAAAGAAATTATGAACCTCATAAATACAGTTGCTATAAACCCTACAAAGTATTCTGTAGATCAACTTTATTATTTGGTAAACAGATTAGAGGAACAAGTCAAAGCAGATATAGTAGTTGTTGAAGGTCTAGAGACGCTTTATGACTTAACTAGTAGGGAATCTTTTATTAACTCACAATACAACAATATGATAAAAAGAATGGTTAATGGAATAACAAGCTTTTATTTTACAAGAGGTACAAAAGAAAATTTATTGGAAATACCTTTAATAAACTTCTATGATAACGTAATAAACATTGAGCCTGTAATTACTTCAGAAGGCAGATTTGTTAAAATAGAACCATTAAGAATTGTTATGAAGGCAGCACCCTTTTTTGAGATATTAGTTAATGCCGATTATATGGAAAAATGCACTAACATGTGATTTTTTACAATAAAAACTAATAAAATTGTTTAAATACTATAATTATGAAAGTTTCTAACTTATCTATTTTTAATTATTATCTAAATCGTGCATTAAAATAGCTAAAACTCAAAGATCTTCTGATAGAATAATATAACTGTTCACAGAAAACTATTTATTGGCTCATTCTTGTTTATGACAATTTTATCGCTAAACAATATTTTATAACGATTATATGAACTTCTCAAAAATAGTCTTTTCGCAATAAAATAACAACAAAGTATTTTAAAACTATTGCTTAAAGAACTTCAAAAAATTGAAAATATTATCAGCTTAATAGTTTTAGATTTATACAATATAATTAGCCCGCAGCCTATAGCCCGGCGGCGCTGTACTAACAGGGAAGTGCTTCCCGGGATGAAGATACAGCCTCAGGCTGCGGGTGCATTTCATTAAAGAAGTTATATAGGATTATTTAATAATACCACAGCGTAAGTGTTAAATACCCTGCAAACACTAATAGAATACTCGCGACTCAGCAGAAACTGAGCCGGTGAGCAATTAAAGATGGGGGTCTAAGCAAACCCTAAGAAAGGTATCTTAGGGCCGCTTTGATCCGACTGGGGCTTTGGTCAACAGGGGCCACGAAGAGCTAAGGTGCTCTACCGCCTACGGTCCCTTGCGACCGTAACTCCGGTTGATCCTGCCGGACCTGACTGCTATTGGGGTAAGGCTAAGCCATGGGAGCCGAACGCCCTATCACTATAGGGCGTGACGCACGGCTGAGTAACACGTAGCTAACCTACCCTCGGGACTGGGATAACTCCGGGAAACTGGAGCTAAACCCGGATAGGTGAGGAGTCCTGGAATGGTTCCTCACTTAAAGAGATCTTAGGGGGTTACTGCCTAAGGTCTGCCCGAGGATGGGGCTACGGCCCATCATGGTAGTTGGCGGGGTAATGGCCCGCCAAGCCTACGACGGGTAGGGGCCCTGGGAGGGGGAGCCCCCAGATGGACCCTGAGACAAGGGTCCAGGCCCTACGGGGCGCACCAGGCGCGAAACCTCTGCAATGCGGGAAACCGTGACAGGGTTACCCCAAGTGCTCCCGTTAAGGGAGCTTTTCCTCGCTGTAAGGGGGCGAGGGAATAAGCGGGGGGCAAGACTGGTGTCAGCCGCCGCGGTAATACCAGCCCCGCGAGTGGTCAGGACGATTACTGGGCCTAAAGCGCCCGTAGCCGGTCTAGCAAGTCCTCTCTGAAAGCTCCGGGCCTAACCCGGAGAGTGGAGAGGATACTGCTAGGCTAGGGGGCGGGAAAGGCCGGGGGTACTCCTAGGGTAGGGGCGAAATCCGATAATCCTAGGAGGACCACCAGTGGCGAAGGCGCCCGGCTGGAACGCGCCCGACGGTGAGGGGCGAAAGCTGGGGGAGCGAACCGGATTAGATACCCGGGTAGTCCCAGCTGTAAACGATGCAGGCTAGGTGTTAGATGGGCGTTAGTGCCCATCTAGTGCCGCAGGGAAGCCGTTAAGCCTGCCGCCTGGGGAGTACGGCCGCAAGGCTGAAACTTAAAGGAATTGGCGGGGGGGCACACAAGGGGTGGAGCCTGCGGCTCAATTGGAGTCAACGCCGGGAACCTCCACCGGGAGCGACAGCAGGATGACGGCCAGGCTAACGACCTTGCCCGACACGCTGAGGGGAGGTGCACGGCCGTCGCCAGCTCGTGCTGTGAAGTGTCCTGTTAAGTCAGGCAACGAGCGAGACCCCCGCCCTTAGTTGCTATCCCATAGGAGACTATGGGGGCACACTAAGGGGACTGCCGCCGCTAAGGCGGAGGAAGGAGGGGGCCACGGCAGGTCAGCATGCCCCTAAACTCCCGGGCTGCACGCGGGCTACAATGACGGGGACAGCGGGTTCCGACCCCGAAAGGGGAAGGCAATCCCTGAAACCCCGCCGTAGTTGGGATTGAGGGCTGCAACTCGCCCTCATGAACCTGGAATCCCTAGTAACCGCGCGTCATCATCGCGCGGTGAATACGTCCCTGCCCCTTGTACACACTGCCCGTCGCTCCATCCGAGAGAGGGGAAGGTGAGGCCCCTTCCTCCAGGGAAGAGGTCGAACCTTCCCCTCTCGAGGAGGGAGAAGTCGTAACAAGGTAGCCGTAGGGGAACCTGCGGCTGGATCACCTCCTTTGCGGCGGGAAGCACCTTAGCACGTGAAAGTTCCTGTTGGTCAAAGCTCTATGCCGTATGCAACTCACAAGGATAATCTTGTGAGTGAAGGGCGTTAGGAAGTTACATTAAACTTCCGGTGAGCGCCACCCTGTAGACACCTGGCTGGTTGGATGTCCAAATCTACATCCAGCCTGCCCAGGGGTACCAACTAGTTACCAACCCTAGGCCCTGCGGCGACTACGCCGCCTGGCGGATGGCTTGGCTCCGGTGCCGAAGAAGGGCGCGGCAAGCTGCGATATTCCTGGGGGAGGCGCAAGCAGCCTTAGAACCCAGGGATCCCGAATGGGACTTCCTGCATGGAGTTAACAGCTCCATGCGTCCCGTAAGGGACGGGAACTCCCCGAACGGAAACATCTTAGTAGGGGAAGGAAGAGAAATCAATCGAGATCCCCTTAGTAGGGGCGACCGAAAGGGGGAGAGCCCAAACCAATTCCCTATGGGACGACCATAGGGAGATGAGGTGTCACTGCCTCCATAGCTGGGTTTAAAGCCCAACAGGCCTAGGCATGATAGCCGAATGACCTGAAAAGGTCAGCCGTAGAGGGTTATAGCCCCGTAGGTTAAATCATGCTGGCCTGCGCTATGGAGGAGAGTACTACGGCTCGGTTTTGCCGTAGGAAGGTGGGGGGCACCAACCTCCAAGGCTAAACACAACCGGAGACCGATAGCGTAATTAGTACCGTGAGGGAAAGCTGAAAAGAACCCCTTGTCGGGGGGTTAAAAGAGCCTGAAACCAGGCGGTTACAAAGGGTATGGCCCTAAAGGGAAGAAGGGTCCGAAGGAAACCTGGGCGACCAGGAAGTACGAGGATTCCAGACCGGGGTCATACCTTCCGTCTTGAAACACGGGCCGGGGAGTTTACGGTCGTGGCAAGCCTAAAGGGGTTAACCCTGAAGGCGGAGGGAAACCGACATGCCCGCAACCAGCTTTGCTGGCGAGGGGCGAGGTCTTAACGGGCCTGTAGTCACGGCCGTAAAACCCGAAACCGAGCGATCTAGGCGGTGGCAGGGCGAAGCCGGAGGAAACTCCGGTGGAGGCCCGAAAGGGTTCTGACGTGCAAATCGTTCCCATGACCTCCGCCTAGGGGTAAAAGGCCAATCTAGCTCGGTGATAGCTGGTTCCTGCCGAAGTGTGTCGCAGCACAGCCCCGCTGGAGGCAAGCTGTGGGGTAGAGCTACGGATTGGGTGAGCAGAGGACGAAAGTCCTCGCAGCCCAGTCAAACTCCGAACCTGCAGCTACCGAAGAAGGCGGGAGTGGGGTTCCTCGGCATAAGGCTGAGGGCCGAGAGGGGCTCAACCCGGACCAAGGTTAAGGCCCCTAAGTGCCGGCTAAGTGCTAAGGGAAAAGGCGTCCCTTGCCTAAGACAGCGGGGAGGTGGGCCCAACAGCAGCCATCCTCTAAGGAGTGCGTAACAGCTCACCCGCCGAGGCAGGGGGCCCTGAAGATTAGTCGGGGCTTAAGCCGGCCGCCGAGACCTTGGATTACCCTCATTTAGAGGGTATATAGTAGGCAGGCGTCGGGATGGCGCAGAAGTAGGGCCGTGAGGTCCTATGGAGCCATTCCGAGTGCTGATCCCGGCGGTAGTAGCAGCGAAGCGGGGTGGGAATCCCCGCCGCCGTAAGGGCCAGGGTTCCCCGGCAACGATCGTCGGCCGGGGGTTAGCCGGTCCTAACCGGATGCGCAACACGACATCCGGGAAAGGGAAACGGGTTAACATTCCCGTGCCGTGGAGGTACGTTTTGGGGCAACCCAAGGCCTAGCTTCCAACGTCTTAGGGTAGGTGGACTGGAGGCCTCCTTAAGGGGGCGATCCAGCTAACTTCTTAAGGCCAGGAAGTGCCGTAATGGCGAGAACTGGCTGAAGGAAGGAATGGCCTGCGTTAGTGGGTTCCACCGAGCCCCAGGACCCTTGAAAAGGAAGCTAGGAAGGATCCTCCACGACCGTACCGAGAACCGACACAGGTGCCCCTGGGTGAGGAGCCCAAGGCGTAGGGGGGTTAACCTAGGCTAGGGAACTCGGCAAACTAGCCCCATAACTTCGGGATAAGGGGTGCCTGCGATTCTTAGCTGAAACTAGGGATCGCAGGTCGCAGTAACAAGGGGGACCTGACTGTTTAACAAAAACATAGCTCCCCGCTAGCCCGAAAGGGTTTGTACGGGGGGTGAATCCTGGCCACTGGTGGTAGGTGAAACCCGGGTTCAACCGGGCGAAGCCCCACTGAAGGCCGGGGGTAACCCTGACCCTCTTAAGGTAGCCAAATGCCTTGTCGGGTAAGTTCCGACGCGCATGAACGGATCAACGAGGTCCCCGCTGTCCCGGCCTGGGGCCCCGCGAACACGCTGAGCGGGTGCATAGTCCCGCAACCTCCTGCAGGGCGAGAAGACCCCGTGGAGCTTCACCGCAGCCTGACGTTGACTCTCGAGCAGAGCCGCGTAGCGTAGGTGGGAGCCGATGAGTTACTTCCTTCGGGAAGTAACGAGGCGACAATGAAACACCACCCGTCTCTACTTGAGAGCCTAACCCGAAAGGGGACACCGTTAGGTGGGCGGTTCGGCTGGGGCGGCACGCCTGCGAAAAATTAACACAGGCGCCCAAAGGTCGGCTCAGGTGGGTCAGAAACCCGCCGTAGAGCGTAAGGGCAAAAGCCGGCCTGACTGGATCCTTGATGGCAAGGGATCCAGACGGGAAACCGTGGCCTAGCGCACGCTCGTGCCCCTCTTGGTGGGGGCCGGGCACGACGGAAAAGTTACCCCGGGGATAACAGAGTCGTCGCGGGCGAGAGCTCCTATCGACCCCGCGGTTTGCTTCATCGATGTCGGCTTTTCCCATCCTGGGAGTGCAGCAGCTTCCAAGGGTGGGGCTGCCCGCCCATTAAAGGGGAACGTGAGCTGGGTTCAGACCGTCGTGAGACAGGTCGGTCTCTACCCGCAGGAGGTGTCGGCCGTCTGAGGGGGAGGTACCCCTAGTACGAGAGGAACGGGGTGCCGCGGCCTCTAGTGTACCGGTTGTCCTGGTGGGCAACGCCGGGCAGCCACGCCGTAAGGGGTTATCGCTGAAAGCATCTAAGCGAGAACCCTGACCCGAAAAGAGACGGCCATCTGCCTTCCAGCGCAAGCTGGAGGACAGCGAGGGCTCCCGTAAAATACGGGTTTGATGGGGTGGGGGTGTAAGTCGCGAGGGCGAAAGCTCGAGCGATTCAGCCTGCCACTCCCAACAGCCCGAGGCTGCAGGTCAACCTTGGGCTGGTGCTAGTTGGCTCCTGGTTGGGCTGGATGTGGAGGACAAATCTAATCAACAGGTTAAAAACAGGGTGGCGCATATATTAAATCATATATTAAATAAAAATTATAATAAAAACTATATTGTAAAAATTATTATTTTTTATCAAAGCCCAATACATCTGCATAGTTTCCTAAATCTAGCAAACCATGACCTGAAAAGCTAATCAATACTGTTTTCTTCTCTTTATTTCTCTTAGCATTTTCAGCTATTTCACCTAAAATAGGTAGAGCGTGAGCTGTTTCTGGCGCAGGTATATATCCTTCTGTTTCTGCAAACATTTTAGCCCACTTAAAAGTCTCTTCCTGGCTATAATCTCTTGCTTCAACTATACCTTTATTCATAAGAAGACTTAACGTTGGTGCAACTGCATGATATCTCAAACCGCCGGCATATATAGGCGGAGGTATAAAGTCACTACCGATAGTATACATCTTTAATTGAGGCAATATCATTGCCGTATCTGGAAAATCATACTTATAGATACCTTTTGTCATCTTAGGAACTTCCGTTGATCCTGACGCTATATATTTTCTCCTCACTTTACCTTTTCTTAACTCTTCTCCCAAAAATGGATACGCAAGGGCTGCGTAATTTGACCCTCCACCTACAACACCTATTATATAATCGGGATCTTCACCTATTTCCTCCATTTGTAATTTAGCTTCCATACCTGCTATAGTTTTAAACATTATATCTGAGTTTACAACACTTCCAACAACATATTTTCCACCATTATCCATTGCATATTTTACTGCCTCACTAATTGCAATTCCTAAAGATCCTGGATGATTTGGATCCTTTAATAACAATTCCCTACCAAAATCTGTTAACTCTGAAGGACTTGGATTAACATTGGCTCCATACATCATCATCAAGTATTTTCTGTAGGGTTTAGCATAATAACTTGTTCTGACCATAAAAACGTATGCTTTCATTTTGAAGAGAGCAGATGCTAATGAAACTGCTGATCCCCATTGTCCCGCTCCTGTTTCTGTTGATACGAATTTAGCATTATCATTTCTTGCATAATATACATGGGCAAGTGCACTGTTAATTTTATGAGATCCAGTATATGTGTAGCTTTCCATTTTCATATAAATTTTAAGGACATTATCAAATTTTTCTTCTAATCTTTTTGCTCTTATTATTGGCGTAGGCCTACCTACTTGCAAATATCTTTCCAAAAGTTCTTCGGGTATTTTTATGAACCTCTCCTGAGAAAACTCATATTCTAAAACTTTTGTTGGCAAAACAATTTTCAATGTTTCAAATGACTTACCAGTAGCATCTTTTGGTTCAGGTAAACTTTCAGGCAAATCAGGTAATATATTGTACCAGAACTCAGGAATCCTATCTTGCGAAAGGTCATACCTCACTAAATCCTTTACCACAAAGGTTGACCACCTAAGTTTTATCATTTTATAGAAGTTTAAAAATTTTAATCAGAATCACATATATTAGCAAATAGTAAATTTTAATTGGGTGGTGAATGTGGACGAAGATTTTGTTGTAAAGGTTACCTCGGATTTAATAAAAATCAACTCTCAAAACCCACCAGGTTATACTAAGGGCGTTGTTGATTATATAAAAGATTTACTTAATGACAATGGAATTAAATTCGAAATTTATGAATTTGAAAAAAACAAGCAAAACCTGATTGCTAAAATAGGAAATGGATCACCAACACTTATATTAAATGGTCATATGGATGTCGTTCCTCCAGGAGATGAGAACAAGTGGATTTATGATCCTTTTTCGGGCAAAATAGTTGATGATAAAATTTTTGGAAGAGGAGCGACTGATATGAAAGGAGGTTTAGCTACTATACTTGTTGCTACACTACAGTTATCAGATATCATAGAAAAATCAACAGGTTCATTAATTTTTGTAGCTTCTGCTGATGAAGAAGTTGGTGGTCATGCTGGTATGCAAGGGTTAGTGAAAAATAATTTGATTAAAGGGGATGCTGCATTAATAGCTGAGCCATCAGGCTATAATAGGGTTTCTATAGGTGAAAAAGGCCTTTGCCAAACAAAGATTCTAACTAAAGGAATACCATCTCATGGAAGTATGCCACTACTTGGAGAAAATGCTATATTAAATATGTACAAAGCCATAAATATAGCAAAAGAAACTATTGATGAACTTAATTCTAAAATAATTATTCCAAATGATGTTGAATTTGCAATAAAAGAAACATCAAAGACTTATGAATCGGTTATAAAAGAAAAGAAACTAAACATTTCTGTTGAAGATATCGAAAAGCAACTCAAATCAGTGTCATTTAATCCAGGTGTTATAAAAGGAGGAAGTAAGATTAACATGGTTCCAGATTATTGTGAGTTGGAATTAGATATGAGGACTCCACCAGGCTGTAAATGCGAAAACGTAAGAAACCTATTAAAAAATAAACTTAATGGAATTGCAGAAATATATCCTATAGACACAAGCGAATCAAACTTCACCTCAACAGAAGAGAGAATTACTAAAATTGCATTAAATTCTGTAGAAAAAATTCTAAATAAAAAACCTGAACTTCATATAGAATCAGGAGCAACTGATGGAAGATACCTAAGAGCAATAGGAATACCAACTATTATATATGGTCCGGGAGAACTATTTTTAGCTCATTCATATAACGAATACGTCAAAGTTTATGATTTAAAAATGGCGTTAAAAGTAACAAAAAATATTATAACAGAATTTCTTAATATATAAAGTAGTTGAAAACAATTTTTATGTAGAAAGATTTTTATACTACTAAATTTATAATATATATTGGTGAAAGAAATGATAGATGTTGGAGTACAGGCACCTGAATTTAAATCTAGGGCTTATTTCCCTGCAGAAAATAAGGTTAAAGAAATAAAACTTAGCGATTATAAAGGAAAATGGGTTATACTAACATTCCATCCAGGAGACTTTACATTTGTGTGCGCAACAGACTTAGAGGCATTCCAGGCGCATTATGAAAAGTTTAAGGAAAACAATGCTGAAATCCTAGGTATTAGCACTGATTCAGTATATTCCCATAAAGTTTGGGTAGAAACAAGCCCGAGAGTTAGCAAAGTTAAATTCCCCTTAGTTGACGACATTAAAAAAGAAATTTCATCAGCTTATGGATTCTTGAATCCAACAAGCGGTATGACTAGAAGAGGAACAGTAATAATAAATCCAGATGGCATAGTTGAGTATGTTTCCGTATTTAATGATAGGCTTGGCAAAGATGTCCCACACATATATAATGCATTTATAAACCTAAAATATCTGTATGAACATCCACCAAAACCAGAAGAATTCGATATAATAGCAGCCAACAAGGGAGAAGGGTTCCAATCTATAAGGATAAGAATACCTGATAGCATTGGAAAACTATAACCTTTTTTATATATAAGCATATAATTCTTTTCCTTTTTATAATATTTTTGGTGTTTAGATTGAGCTTTAGAATTAAGAACGAGGAATTTAAAGAAAAATCTTCAAAGACAGCGGCTTACGATTATAAAGAACAAGCCCAAAGAATGAAAGCAATGCAAGATGAACAAAAAAAAGTAGTTGAAAAAATGAAAAAAATACCGTATAAAATTGCAATTCTCAGCAGTAAAGGTGGTGTAGGGAAATCCTTTGTCACTTCAAATCTGGCAATAGCTCTCAGCTCATTAGGTAAAAATGTAGCCATATTAGATGCTGACTTTCATGGACCAAGCATACCAAAAATGCTTGGCGTAAACCTATCAAAGGGCTTATTAGCTAAGGATGATGGTTCAATAATTCCAGCTATAAGTAAGCATGGAGTAAAAGTAATTTCAGTAGGTCTAATGCTACCTCAAGAAGATACTCCAGTTATTTGGAGAGGTTCCTTAAAGACTACTGCTATAAGACAGCTATTAGCATATACTGATTGGGAAGGAGTAGAATACCTTTTAATAGATCTTCCTCCAGGGACAGGCGACGAGCAATTAACAATTGCACAAATAATACCACATTTAACTGGATTTTTACTAGTAACTATACCAAGTGAAGTTTCAAAATATGTAGTAAAGAAAGCAGCAAATTTCGCTCAAAAGCTAAATGTACCTATTATAGGAATCGTAGAAAATATGAGCTATTTCAAATGCGATGATGGAAAAACATATTATATCTTTGGAAAGGGGGCTGCAGAAGAAATTTCTAAAGAATATAACATACCATTCTTAGGGAAAATACCAATCGATCCAAAAATAAGAGAAAGCAACGATAATGGTATAGCATTCTTTATAGATTACCCTGATTTAGAAGCATCTAAAATGTTTATGGAAATATCAAAGAAGTTTATGGATATAGTTGAAAACAAAGAAAAGAAAATTGAATCTACATAATTTAAAAAATTATAGCAATCCAAACTTTGTAGCTATATCAGTTGCTTTGTATTCTTTTGATAACCTTACCATAGCCTTCTTTTCTCCTCTAGGAGTTATAAGAGTCTTAACAGAATCTACCTTAACATTATATAAGTTTTCTATGGCTTCCCTAATTTTTTGCTTATTTGCATCTCTCGCAACAATAAAAGTTAATGTGTTGCTTTCTTCCATTAATCTTGATGCCTTTTCACTCATAACTATCTTTAAAATAATATCTTCCATATTCAATCACCTAAACTAAATCTCTTACCTAAATAATTTAATGCTTCAGTAGTTATTACAGTCAGCCTCCCTGGTACACCTCCAGGAGACAAATGCATAACACTAACAATTTCTGGCTTAACTACATCAACACCAGGCATATTTATAACAGCTCTTGCAAAAGGAGACTTATAATCTTCGACTATGAATAATATACTTTTAACTCCTTTGTAAGTTCTACCTCTCATCTTCCCCTTTCCAGCCCTTACTTTTATTCTTTCTGAAGCTCTTTCTATATCTTTATAGACACCTATTTTAGTTAGAAATTCCTTAGCATCTTTTGTTTTCTTTATCTCGTTTAAAACATCTGAACTAATTACTAGAGGTACTGTCTTAGCATCAAATTCATGCCCTCTCTCTTTAACTAAATCTAATATAGCTGTTGCAGCTAATGAGCTCATAATAGCTAACCTTTTTTCCTTTTTATTTATATCTTCATATATTTTTTCATCTAATCTTGGTGGAAATGCAGCTCTACCTTTCCTAACCATAGGTGCAAATGCAGCTCTCATTCCTCCTTTTATCCTAGGAACTCTAGCGACACCATGACCAATTCCTATGCTCCTAGCTGTAGTCCTCTTACCAGCCATAGGATCCCTAGCTTTTGGTTGAATAGATGCAGTAAATTCGCTTAAAAATGCCCTTAATATTAAATCTCTCCTTACCGGCATTCTAAAAACATCAGGTAATTCTATCTGTCCATCTTCTTCTCCTTTTATATTATATTTACTAACTGATACTTTAGGAGACAAATAAAATATCATTGAAGAATTAATTGTTGCCATAATCATACACCCTGCTTACTTGATAAACTAATATAAGTAATTTGAGGCTTCTTAATTCCCATAGTTAAATACCATACAGGAGGCCTTATTGGGTATCTTAATACTACAGGCCTCTTAACAGTTCCTGGTATTGAACCGTCTAGTATAATGTAAGAACTTTTAACGACTCCATAATTAACAAATCCTCCCGATGGAGTTATTTTAAGTCCATCATCACCTATATCTAATATTCTTTTATTATATTCAGTTCTTCTGTGGAATCCCAATTGGCCTGGCGATGGATTTTCCCACCAAGTCCCTAATCCGTGACTTCTCGCTCCTATTTTTCTGCTTCCTTTTCTGTGCTTCGTCCATCTCGGCAATTGCTTTGCTCCAGCTCTTTTAATAACGCCTTGCCATCCTTTACCTTTAGTGACAGCTAAAACGTCTACTACTTGACCTATTTGGAATACATCCTTTACTGATATCTGTTGGCCAAGTTTACTTATAGCAAAGTCCAAAGCTTTTTTGACATCATTTGAAGGAGTATTAACTTTCACTTCTATTACATCCGGTTTTTTCTTGCTTAGACCACCAGTTAGCTTTGGTTGCGAAGCTATAAGGACTCTTATTTCTTTTAGTTCACTCAAGCTTTTCTGTAACTCTTTTATAGATCCTTCAGTATCAAAGCTACCTAATGTACTTATTCTTCTTTCAAGCTCTAAATCCTCAGGTACTTTACTCCAAGCCTCAGTTAATGGATATAGACCTTTATTTGTATCTAAAGCGTATCCCCTAACAGCTAAAACATATACAGGAGGAACTTCAACAACTGTTACAGGCTTCATTACTTCTTTTCCATATGTTGGTAAACCTTGTCTATTTTCTATCATAAATACGTGTGTCATTCCTACCTTATATCCGATAAAACCTAAAAGTTTTGGCTCTTGAATTGATAATACAGGCCATGACTTAATTCTTGGTACAAATTCTTCTGCTCTTTGTCTAGGGTAGAATCCTAGGCTACCACGACGTGCTGCTGATTTCTTACGATGCCCCATCTTTAGCACCTTTTCAAGGCAGTAGGGGCGTATCTAGTTTATAAAGCTTTACTTAAAAATAAAAATGATTTTCAATTATCTCTATACATAAAAGACCATAACCGGTTTTAACCTTTTGTTACGCCTATAGGTCTCATCCTAGCAACTAACTTAGCTATTCCTACAGAGGCTGCAGTTTCAGCTACATTGTCTACATTTTTATATGCCTCGGGCATTTCTTCAATTACGGTTGAAACATTACTTGCCTTTAAGTATATACCTTTCCTATTTAAATCATCAACAACATCTTTATAGCTTTTCTCCTTCTTAGCAGATGTCCTGCTGAGTTGTCTACCTGCCCCATGAGGTGCAGTAAACCATGATTTAACACCTGTGTCAATTCCAGCTAATATGTAACTTGCTGTTCCCATACTTCCTGGTATTAATACAGGTTGCCCATATTCTCTATATTTAGCAGGAATTTCAGGACTACCTGGAGGGAATGCCCTGGTTGCTCCTTTTCTATGAACTACCACTTTTTTCTTTTTGCCATCTATTTCGTACTCCTCTATTTTTGCTATATTATGGGCCACATCATAAACTAAATTCATTTCTAAGTTTTCTGGATCTGTATGAAATACGTGAGCGAAGCTTTCTCTAGTCCAATGCATTATAATTTGTCTATTGGCCCAAGCATAATTTGCTGCAGATGCCATAGCCTTTGAATAATCCTGTGCTTCTGGAGAATTATATGGTATGCTTGCAAGTTCCCTGTCCGGAGGTATTGTATTATATCTTCTCATAGCCCTTTCCATTATTTGCAAATAATCGCTTGCAACTTGATGTCCTAATCCTCTACTCCCTGTATGTATCATTATCGTAACCTGATTTTCAAATATACCATATGCTTTTGCAAGCCTTTCATCAAAAACTTTATCGACATACTGAACTTCCAAAAAATGATTTCCACTGCCTAATGTTCCAAGTTCATTAGACCCTCTTTTTCTTGCAGAATTACTTACCTTTGTAGCGTCAGCAAGCTTCCATGCACCGTTTTCTTCTATAAATTCGATATCTTTTTCCCATCCATAACCTTTTTCAACAGCCCATTTAGCCCCATAATTTAATACTTCTGTTAGTTCGTTATTTGTCAACTTTAGTTTTCCAGTACTTCCAAGACCGCTTGGAACATTTTCATAAATTAAATTGACAAGATCTTTAATCTTCGGCATTACATCTTTTAAAGTTAAATTTGTTTTTATCAATCTAACTCCACAATTTATATCATATCCGACTCCACCAGGGCTTATTACTCCTCCTTCATCGATAGCCATAGCTGCTACTCCTCCTATCGGGAAACCATAGCCCTGATGACCATCTGGCATAACCAAACTATACTTTTGTATACCTTGGAGGCATGCAACATTCATTGATTGCTTCAATGTTTGATCTTGTTTCATTTTTTCTATTAATATATCATCAGCATAAATTACTGATGGTACTCTCATACAACCATTTCTTTCTATAATCCATGTGTTGTTTGCTATTTTTCTGGGTTCTATTTCCTGCATTCTTATCACCACTAAATATAATCTAATTAAAGCTTTAGAACATTATTTTTTATTTTTTAATATATTAATTAAATTAAAGGAAAACAATTTAATAAACCTTGTTACCACATACAATTCCTGGGCCCGATCAGATTCATGGCCCGGATAGCTCAGCTGGTTAGAGCGCTCGGCTGTGGACCGAGAAGTCCCGGGTTCGAATCCCGGTCCGGGCCCTTTAAAAGGGTAAAAATAGAGAGCTTCATAATAAATCTATTCTCAACTCCTATTGAAAAATAAGTTTAATGGCTCTGACTGACTAATTAAAAATGGGTAAAAAGATGGGTGAAACTATAAATAAAGCGATTATAAAGGTTGTAATTAGGGTAGAGGATCTTTATCTTAAAATTCCATATTCCATAGAAAACGAATCTATGGAAAACAGTTTAGAAGAATTATCTTCACTATTACAGTATGATCAGAAAAAAGATTTTATAAGAAGGCCGTATAGTGGGCTTGATTACGAAGCTAAGCTTCTTTCAGACTTGAGTAAGGCATTAAGAATAAGAATGGAGTTAAATAAAACATTAAATGTATCTGGAATAGAATATTTCAGTAAAAGATTAGAGGAGTTTTTGGAAAAAGTTAGGTATTCATTAGGCTACAATCCCCATATACCATTGAACTTAAACGAAAGATCAAGGCCAAACATTAAAATATAACCTCTTTCTATTATAAATAATTAATGCCGACCAATGAAGTTAATAAGAGGGTCGACTGATATTTGATGATTGTTGGAACTGCTGAGGGTCGGTAAATGGTTAACATAGGTGTTTTGGGAATAGGAAATGTAGGAAAAAGAGCGGCCTTTTTATTAAAGAGAGAAGGGTTTAATGTAACCCTTTTTGATTATAACGAAGATATCTTGAAAAATACTGCAAAAGAACTTAACTTAAATTATAAAAAAGTTAATGCGTTAAACAAAAATGAAGTTATGTCATCATTGTCGAATATAGATCTTGTAGTAACGTCTCTACCAGGTAGCGTCGCACATAAAGCATTAAAAAACTTAGTGGAATCAGGGAAAAACGTTGTTGATGTCTCATTTTTCCCTGAAGACCCTTCTGATATTGGAGAAATTGCTGAAAAAGAAGGATTATCTGTTTTGCTAGATGCTGGTGTTGCACCTGGGTTATCAAACATGTTAATTTCTTATGCAAAAAATGAAATAGGAGAAATTAATAGAGGGGTAATCTATGTCGGAGGTATTACTGAAAAACCAGATCCTCCATTAGGAATAATAGCAAGCTGGAATACAATGGATCTAATAGATGAATATAGAAGAAAGGCCAGATTTATTTCAAATAGAAAAATTATGGAAATTGATCCGTTAAAGAGTGAGAAAGGAAAAATATATGTAAAAGGAGTAGGAGAACTTGAATATTTTCCAACTGACGGCTTAAGATCACTATTAAAAACTTTTAATAATTTAGAGTACTTAGTAGAATATACTCTAAGATGGCCAGGCCACATTGAATTTATGGAAGGACTTAATAAACTCGGATTTTTAGATCATAAAAAAATTAAAATGAACAACGCAGAAATTTATGCAGACGAATTTTTAAGCTATATTATTGCTAATTATAAACCAAATTTAAAAGATATTGTTGTATTAGTGGTAGAAGCGTTTACTCAAAATAAAGGAATAAGGTTCACTCAAATAACTAAACCCGAAAATGAGTTTACAGCTATGTCAAGAGTAACTGGGAGCTTTCTATCTTATTCAGCGATAGAATTTATAAAAGGGAAGATAAAGAGAAGTGGTTTAATATATCCCGAAGAACTCGGAGAAGAAAATATAGGTAAAGAGATTATAGAAATGATGGCCAATGATAGTATGAATATAAACAAAGAGATTATAGTTAAATAAAGCTGTCTAGACTCTCCTCATCGTTTCTCTTATATTCTTTACTCTCATCATTTCTATTAAAGTATTCTAATATTTTTGAAACGATTGATGGTCCTATACCATTAATTTTTAATAGATCCTTAGGATTAGCAGTTGCTAAATCAGCAAGACTCTTGTAACCAGAATTATAGAGCCTTCTTGCCCTCACACGACCTATTTCAGGTATAGATATCAGTTCAAATAGCTCTGGTTTAATTCCGCTCTCGATTCTTTTTTCCATTAACTTAAATTGTGCAACTACATCATTAGGAATACCAATAACTTCTAATATTTCTCCTAAGGATCTTGCTATCCACTTAGCATTATCAATTAAAGAAGCTATATCTCCAGGACCTATATTATAATTTTCTGTTATTTTGTCTTCTGGAACCTCATTTATCCAATCCTTTAACACAAACATTGTTTTAATAACTTCAATTTCCTCGGGACCCATCCATTCTACAATATCTACAAGCTCAGGGGCGTCCTCTAATACTCTATCCATTATTTTATCTTCTTCTGATTTACTTACTATAAAGGGATTTATATCAGGCATCGATGAAATAATATATAAAATTATAGTCTCGTTAAATTTCTTTACCTTGCCCAATATTCTTTTAAGAATTGGTATGCTTTCTGGATCTATATAAGTTTTTGACGTAACATAACCTAAATTTGTAGAAAATAGCTTGTTATTATCCTCCTGTATTAAACCCCAATCAATTAACTGCTTTATAGCAGTATTTAATAAACGTGAAATAGTTTTTTCTCCTCTTTGCATATAATATAAAGTTTTTTTATGTAAGTTTATTATGCTATCTTCATCATTAGAAATGCCTGATGCTATAGCCCCTAAAACTGAATGTCTTAGTCCTCTAAGTCCAGAAAGCTTACTTTCAAGTTTTTCCAAACTTCCATTTATGTATACTTGAATTAGTTCTTCTGAACTATCAGATTTTTTAGCAACTATTATTGCCTCGCCGTAAGGATCTAGACCAGGTCTTCCTGCTCTACCTGCCAGTTGTTTATATTCAGAAACTTTTATTGGAGATCTATAGCCTCTTTCATATCTATAATATTCATCTACTATAACTCTTCTTGCAGGCAAATTTACACCTGCTGCAAGAGTAGGAGTAGCAACTATTACTGATACAGCATTATTTGCAAAAGCTTCTTCCACGATGCTTCTTTGCTCATTCGAAAGCCCTGCATGGTGATAAGATACTCCATTTAAAATAAGCTGGGCTAATTCATCTCTTAGGCTCTTTGGCCCCCCTGTTGAAATTATTTTCTTTGCATATTTTTTTGCTAAAATTTTATCATAACTGTAATATTGATGATATGATGATGCCTTTTTAGCGAGTTGCACAACCCTTTTTCTTGATTGAGCAAAAATTAGAGATTGTCCTTTATTATTAGATGCATCTATAGCTAAATCTATACTAGGCTCTTTAGATATTATATCAATTTCTTTCTTTTTATTATCAGAGAACTCAATTATTCCATCTTTATAAACTCCTTCATAAAGTGGAACTGGCCTCCATGAGGAATAAACTAAATCAGCATTTAACCACTTAGCTATTTCATCAGCATTTGGTACAGTCGCACTTAATGCAACTACTTGTAAGTCTGGACTTTTATATAATATTTTTGATATTAAAGTTTCTAAAATTGGTCCTCTTTTTTCATCATCTACATAATGAACTTCATCTATAACAATACATCCAATTTGTTTCAAAATATCTGGAGAATTTCTTATAATAGAGTCAAGCCGTTCATAAGTTGTTATTAAAACATCTGCCTTTGGAGGACCTGCTTCATAGTCTCCAATACTAAGCCTTACTTTATATCCCATTTCTTCAATTTTTTTAAATTCTTTATATTTTTGAGATGCAATACTTCTTAATGGTGCAGTATATACCGCTCTTCTGTTTTCTCCTCTGCTTAAAGAATTTATTATAGCGTCTAATGCAACAAATGTTTTTCCTGAGGCAGTTGGAGATGCAATTAATAAGCTTTTTCCGTTTTCTAAATCTTTTTCTAAAGCTAACTTTTGTGGTGGATATAAAGTCTTGTATCCCATTATCTTCATTAAATCTGTTGTTATGCTATTCGTCAAGTTCAATCCCATAATTCTTTCTCTGTTCAAAGGTTTTAACTTAATATATGTTAAGCATTAAATAAAAACTGTTTCATAATGGTTCTATATAAATATTTGATTATAATAAAAGTAATTATTAAATAGACGACATATTATGCCGGCTTAAAGCAATTATTACGAGTCTCAATAATTAAGCCTTCTTTATGAACTTTTTGTATTGCCTCTATTACTTTATCCTTTTGTATTTTTTGAGTATTAACAATCTCATCAACTAAATCATCTAATTTAGCGCATGGCTTATCTTCAGTTAAACGCTTTAGTGTATCAACAACCAAACTCATTATTCTTCTTGAGTGAAAACTCGAGCCAGTAGTAATAATACCTATGTCGATCGTGTTTGATTCTATATCAAGACCGACGCTAGTCAAAAATGATATCGTTAACCTTATTGCTTCCTCAGCATCTTCTTCTGTGATTTCGTTCTTTAAAGAAACCTTAGCATGAGCTTCTGCTAACCTAACTATCGCCTCAAGTTGCCTTGCTGTTATAGGAACAGGTGTTTGGCCTCCTTCCTGATTTCCTGCACTTAATGCACTACCCCTCAAAGTAACAAAGAATGACTCTATTAAATCCTTAGCTTCTTCAGTAAGCTTTGGTTTAACATACCTCTTTGCATATATAACATATTTCTTTAACAATTGAGGATCTATTTCTGGGGTAAATTTATCATAATCGCTATGAACATCTAATATGTGCCTCGCAAGCCTTTGATCTCTTTCTTTATTCATTTCATCCCTAACAACAAAAATTAGATCAAACCTCGATAATATTGTTGGTGGCAAGGTAACATTATCGGGGAATGGCTTATTTATATCATACATGCCCCATTTTGGATTACCTGCTGCTAAAACGCTTGCTCTGGCGTTTAATCTAGCAACAATCCCTGCTTTGGATATACTTATTGTTTGCTGTTCCATAGCTTCATGTATAGATACTCTATCCTCGGGCCTCATTTTGTCAAATTCATCAATTATTGCTAGTCCTCCATCAGCTAAAACAAGAGCGCCAGCTTCTAAATAATATTCTCCAGTCCTTGAATCTTTAACTACTGTTGCAGTTAAACCTGCCGCTGTAGATCCCTTACCACTAGTAAAAACAGCTCTTGGAGCTACCCTTGCTGCAGATTGTAATAATTGACTTTTAGCTACACCTGGATCTCCTACAAACAATAAATGTATATCACCTCTTATTCTGGTACCATCTGCAGCTTGTTTAGGTATACCGCCGAATAGTTGTAATGCTATAGCTTCTTTAAGATCCCAATGACCATAAATTGTTGTACCAATACTTGATATTATTTTTTCTCTAATCCATGGATCTTTACTCAATTCTAATATTTTTTCTTCATCCTCTCTAGTTATACTTATTTCTTCCAAGACTTTTTCTGAAACCTTAACACTATTTGCTTCAATATAAATCTCAAACAGAGGACTTAATGAAGTAACTCCTGTCTGTTGTAGTTTAACAACACCAACTATCGTTACCCTATCTCCAGGTCTTGCTATATCTACTAAATCATCAATTAATTGAACAGGAGTACTTCTAGGCATCTGCCCGCCTGGTACATCTTCAGGTTTCTCTTGAACAGTTAACTCTTGCCAATCTATATATAATGATTTTCCTTTAATTAAAGTAAATTTACCCCCAGCTTCTCCGCATACTGGACAAATTGTAGGTTTTTCTATCTTATCCTCTATGTATTCATTCTCTTCAGAAGGCCAATAAAATTCTGCATTACATCCTTCTTTTTCATGCCTAAATGTAGCTTTAATCATTTTACTCCTGATCGGATGCATCCTTGTAATTATACCTTCAACTTGTATAAGCTTTCCTGCATGGCTAGTTCTAATTTCTCTTATTTTTATTGTATCAAATAAACCATAAACTCTTATATGGAATTTTCCTTTCTTTTCTGCATAGGAAGGATCCTCGCTAGAAACCAAATCTTTTAGTGCATCACCAAACTGTATTAAAATATCGTCTGGATTATCTACGAGGGCTTCTGCTAATGTAGTATTATATCTGTATAAATCAGGATAATCAATGTTTAGACTAGACATATCCATATTCATCATTCTGTGAATCCTTTCAACATATTTGAATATTCCTGTAGAATCTCTATAATTTCTTAAAAAATCCTTAAACTTATCTCCATAGCTTATTTGTTGAGATAGTTCTTTACTCATGATCTATCAACCCCTTTGATAAAGATAAAACATAGTTTCTCCATGAATTAATTATATCTTTAATCATGACATAAACCAAAACTTCCTCTGGCGTCATACGATCTTTTAAATCGTCCCCACTGGTTTGAGACAACCTTATTATCTTCAGTAGCCTATTTTCTGAGAGCTCAATAAAGTTCTTTTCGGCTACTTCTCTATCATTAATAAGCATATGCGTTGGCGTTTGGGCTATTGCACTATCAAGATTCTTTATTAAATTGCCAATTTTAATATAGAAATCTTGAGGCAAAGAAGTTAATTGATTAGGAGCCTGATTTCTTTTCTCCCTAAAATGATAAGTGTTTATGTAATTAATATCTACCTCCTCATCTTTTATATCAGCGACTCCAATACTTTTTAAATATTCCGCTTGCCACATAGGTAAATCAATTTCATCTCCTTTTTTTGCGTTTATTGTTCCATCTGGAAATGATATTATATAGTCTTTTTTCATCATAACCCTTTTTCTTCTTACTATTGAATCATAACTTAACAATTTTAGTCTTTTTTCAAATTTCAACTCCTGTACCCAATTTTTAATAGAAACTGAAACGTATAAGGAAGTTTGAGCTAATTTTTAAATTTCCTTCTTTATTTTATTTTCTACCTTTATGTTAGTAATTAAAGTATTAGGGTACAAACCATTTGAGTCTTTTTCATACTGCTTGCACATATCCCATACAGCTAATAATCCGGCAGTAACGCCTGCTAAAGCATCCATTTCTACCCCTGTTTCTGCCTTAGTTTTTACCTTTACAACTATCTTTACTTTATCCTTGTCATATGAAAAATTGACGCTTACCCCTGTTATTGGTAAGGGGTGAGCAAGAGGGATAATTTTGGATGCATCCTTTGCAGCCATAATTGCTGCAACTGAAGCAACAGCTTCTACATCTCCTTTTTCAATTTCTCTGTTTAATATTTTTTTAATTGTCTCTTCTCTTAATTTTATTTCTCCGCTAGCTATAGCTTCTCTATATATATTTGGTTTATTAGTAACATCTACCATTTGTGCCATTTTTCCACCAATTAAGTTTATATAGGCAAACCTTAAAGGTTTTCAATTTCTTTAAAGATCTCATACAATCCACTAATTTTAGGATCTCTTAGATCTATCATATAAATTCTAAGCCTTCCATATCTTTTTTCTTCTACTATACCCATTTCTTTAAGTTCCTCCATATTCTTAACTATAACATCGTGATGTAAACCTGTTAACTTAACAAGCCTAGATATATTTACTTGACCCTCTTTCATTAAAACTTTCAATATCCTAACTTTTCCTTTACTTGCCAAAACCTTTTCTATATCCATTTTTCCTCACTAATTTGGCCTCGGACTTCCCACTCTATCTAATAATATAGATTCTATTACTTCTTTCAACCTTTCTGCAGGAATATCTAATGACAACCTCATTATAGTTGTCTTGCCTCTAATACCTTTACCTGATATTCTTGTTTCGACCAATCCCATATTGCTAAGATTTTTTATGTACTCATAAAATTGTGTGTGTTTTCTAGGTTCTTCTCCATAATTGCGAGAAAGATGGAAATATTCCTCTTCTACTTCACCGCTTGTAAGCCAACCTCCTTTAGTTATTAGTAAATCAGAAATAGATTGTAATATTAGCAATTCATGAAGGCTTAGAGACCTTATTATATCTAGAGGTATATTGGAAACAGCATCTGCACTCAAGGCATCTCTAACGTGCTTTTCTTCTATTCTACTAGAGTTTTCCGCATCAGCTATCTCTGCTGCCATTCTTAAAGTCAATATTGCTTTTCTTGCACTTCCATCCCCTCCTTTTGTATCAGTATAGCCATAATAATCAGCTATCATATTCAAAATTTCCTGATCATATGCATTTTCATAAAGTCCTTCAATAGCTCTTTGCTCAATTATCGTCTTTAACTCCTCACTATTATATGGCCTCAAATAAACTCTAAATCCTATTTGGGATTCTACTTGAGGTATTCTTTCTTTCATATAAGTTAAAACTCTAAAGTCTTGAGAAACTAAAAGAAAATTGAGTCTATTTATATTATCTTTAGGAGGTATTTCTTCATAAACCCTTAAAAGCAAGTAAAGCTCGTCATCGCTAAGCTTTGTAGACATAAGTAATGATTGAAACTCATCTAATATAATTAATGCATACGCATCTTTTATATAAAGGAAATCTGATATAGCTTTTAAAACTTCAATAGTAGCATTGCCCCTGACTGGAATATTCATTTCTAGCTCTGAAACTATCCTAGAAAGTATCTGATGAAGACTTGGAGCTCCGTAAACATTTATGTAAACAGGCTTAAAGTTCATCCCTTTATCTTCTGCTTTTCTTAATAAAACTCTGGAGACATACTTTGCTAGCGTGGTCTTTCCTATTCCAACCTTACCTATAGACCCATAGACAACAGATACATCAGTAGAGCCTAAACCTTCTCCTAGCCTAGATAAATATCTCGAAATTAGAACGTTAGCCTCATTATCCCTAACTAGTAGAGTCGATGGTATATAAGTCTCATCAAACACAGCTCTATTTGCGAATATTTTTCCTGACATATTTAACCCCTTCCATAATATTACATTTGATAGTAGTTATCACTTTCAGTAACCTCTTTAACTAATCTCACTCTCGCAAGTGAAAGTATTTTTAAGAAATCTGATATACTTTTTGCTATATTTGATAAATAGTAATGCATGATGGTCCGCATTTCCTAATAATACCGCTAGCTGATATATAATGTTCCTCTATATTCTCTAAAACAAGAGCATAATTAGACTTTTTGGTTAATTTATAGCCTTGGCTAATAACTATATTAGAAATATCTTCTTCACTTACCTTGCCTTTCAATGGCTCTCTCAGATGAACAATAAGTTTTATGAAACCTTTAGGCAAACTTAATAAAGATTTTCTTACAACTAAATCTAAATCATTGCCACATTCCTTAACAGGTATAACCCTACTAATGAATGCATGGCTATACAAAGAAAAATTCTTTACCACATCATCTATTAAACCCTGTTCGAGATATATCAAATAAACGCCCTTATATTTTGATGGAACTATTGATGCGTGAGAATCTTTTTCAAATACTGTATCGCTAATTTCTTCAAATGCCCAGGATTGTTTATTTGGCAAGGAAACAGCTATTAAACTTGGGCAGACGGACATATCTCTTTCAGAAAACACTCCTTACACCTCGGATTTTTTGATTTACAATAACTTCTACCAAATGCGATCATTAATTTATGTGCATTTCCTGAAAGTTCACTACCAAAAAAATTTATGAGGGTATTTGATATATCTTTATAAGATTTACTATCAGTTAACCCCCATCTTCTCGCGATTCTTTTAATGTGAGTATCAACTGGAAAGACATTAAAACCTCTTAAAAATAATAGAAATACATCACTCGTTTTTTCACCGATGCCCGGTATTTCCATAAGTTCCTTTTTTAATTCTAACGGATCTTTTTCCATTAAATATTGCTCTCCCTTATCTTTTACAAATTTAGCAAGCTCAATTATAGACTTAGACTTCTGCCTAGGAAGACCCGCTACTCTTATAATTTCAGATAGTTCTTCTATACTTAGGTTCACTATCTTATTAATGTCCAACTTTGTTTTAGCATAAAGGTTGTTATACGCTTTTATTGCATTTTTATCCGTAGTGTTTTGACTTAATATGATAGAAACTAAGATTGAGAATGGACTTTTATTTATACCTGAAGCAACCATCGGAGAAAAATCGCTCTCATTTATTGTTAAATGCTTAGCAAGCATATTATATACTTCCTTTCCATTAGCTTTGATCTTATTCACAATATCACCATTTCGCATAGAGAGCTCTCGTTCATTGAGCATTAGCTCTCACTCGGTTTGCTTCAGCACATCTCAATTATCTATAACTTAGAGAACTTATTTATCTTTTTTAACAAGAGCATTAATATCTAAAATTCAAATTTATTAATGGGGAAATGTTATGAAAGAGATTAAAGTTATGATTCAACCAATTGGAGAGATTAACCTAGAAGAAGATTATTTGATTGAAAACATACCTTCGCATTTTCCATTTCCCATTAAATTATATCCATATTTATGGTCATTACAGCCCCCTTTTAGAGCATATAATATAAATAGAATGCAATATAATGCTGATGAAATAAACAGATACCTATATTCAAAATATGAAGAATTATTAAAAATGCCTGAATTTTATATATTAGGCATTGCTAGTTTTGATGCATATTATGATGATTTAAATTTTGTTTTTGGATTAGCAAGCAGAGAAATAAAAGTTGCATCCATTTATACGAAAAGATTGAAAACAAATGAATTATCGAAATATAATGAAAGATTACTAAAAGAAAGCATCCATGAACTCGGTCATTTATTTGGTTTAAATCATTGTAATTCATTTAACTGTGTCATGAATTTTAGTAATAAATTATCTGACGTTGATAATAAGAGCTTCAACTTTTGTGAAAAGTGCAAATTAAGTCTTACGTCATTTTATGAAAAAATTAATGCCTAGAATTTAACCAATAATCAAGAGCTCCTATAATATTTTCTCCTGATTTAAGAGTATTTAAAGACATCAAAGTATTTACCTCCACAATACCCGGGATTTTCATTATATTTTCTATCGCTTTCGATACTTCTCTTTGAGAAGGAGCTAGCATTTTTACCAAAAATTGATAAGAACCTGTAATTTCATGCATTTCTACTATATAATCCAAGTCAACTAATTCTTTTTTTATTTGAATTATGTTTTCTGCTCTAGCCTTTATTAATAAAAAAACTGTTATTGAGAGTCCAATCTTCAATGGATCAACTTTTATTGTAAACCCTTTTATAATTTCATTTTCTTCTAACTTTTTTATTCTTAAATATATCGTGGCTTCACTTAAATTTAGCTCTTTAGCAAGTTGTCTCCATGGTTTTCTGGAATCGCTTTCTAACGATTTTATAATTACTATATCTTTTTCATCTATATTACCCTGCCTCACTGCTCTAATCACCCATATAATTCATTAGTTTAAGCGCTAAATCAGGTCTTGATGCCAATGCTTTTATAATTTTAAGCTTGCTCATACCTCCTAAAGCAACCTCTGCATGAACTTCTGCAGGCATGCTAGACAACAATTCTTTTCTCCTTTCCCTATCCATTGACTTTACTCTCTCTAAAATCTTTCTTTGTATTTTAATTGAATTGGTTATCTTTAGTTTTGATAGGTGATTTTTAATGTCATATCCATTAATCATAGCATTAGCTATTTCAAAACCTGATATTAATGATGGTCTTATTCCTTCGCCAGTTAATGGCAAGACAAAACCAGCAGCTTCACCAATTTTAGGAAATTTATAATCGAAATCTAAGTTAACACCACCTACGGCTATTTCCGCTCCCTTAATTGGAGAAATTACCTTTGATCCTCTTAGATATTCATTATTCTCTATAAACTTGTTTAATAATTTAGTTAGTTCTTCCACATTTCTATATCCTCCAACACCAACTTCTATTTCATCTCCTGCTGGAAATATCCAATAATAACCTACAATATCTGTATCAAAAAATATGATTAATTTTTTCAATCCTTCTAAGCTTTTTGAACTAACAATTGTCTGAATAGCATTTATTTTTTCTCCGCTATAAAATGCAAAACCTCCTGCTATGATAGCGCTATTTATTTCCTTTATGTTACCATTTTCTTTTATGCTATTTTTAAGTGGATTAAATCCTGAGTTTTTTATTAACTCCGATCCTGATTCTATAATTAAAGATTCTAAGAAGTTTTCTTTATCTAGAATATATCCTTCTAAGAAGTTTTCTTTATCTAAAACAATAACATCATCAACATACATAGTTACTCCATTTATAGTTTGTACTATGTATTGTTTTTGTATTTTTATAGGTAGATCCTTAACAGATGGAATGCCAAGACCGCATGGTTTCATAGCTAATCTTTTATTAGCTTCATAAACTTTTACTTTATAACCATTTTTAGATAGCATATAAGCTGCAGCAGCTCCTGCTGGTCCAGACCCAATTATACTATATTCTTGCAATCTTTTCTCCCATTAGCGATAGTCTAAGGCAAAAATATAATTCTTTTATATAGACATACATATTTAACCTTAGTAAAATTTAAATCATTAAAATTTTTGTTAATTGAGGAAAAAATATTACAGAAACCAATAAAGTAACTAAAGAAACTAAAGGTACTGTTATATTATCATCAACTTTGTTCCACCTCTCTACTAAGGTCGCCAAAACAGCTGCAATAATTCCTGCTAATCCAAACTTTAAACCAATAGCAACACTTACAATTAACATTCCAACACTTCCTTCCCAACCTTTAACTCTCTTCTTATATCTTATATTTCTTATTATACCCGTTATTCCATCGCCCCAAGACATCATTAATGCAGGTACTACACCAAGCCAAAAACTTCTATCTATGAACCAAGTTATGAAAATAACTATTCCCCACATTAAAGCAAAATGAACTTCATATTCGTTTTCGGGATCTTGAAACCAATACATTAGCTTTCCTGATCTATGTAATGAATATGTTAATATGGATATTAATAAGGCCATTATTAATGGATACAAAGGTTCTTCAAAAGTAAATGGCAACAAAAAAGCAACTAAACCTCCAGCCAAAATATGGATTACCTTTCTTGCAAAGTATTTTGCTGAATGGTCGCTCCATCCTTTTTTTAATGCGAAATTATATGTTAATTTTGCCAAATAAACTGTTACAAAAATAACCCAAATCATTAATATGATTGCCATTAATGTATCATGAACTATTTCCATGTATGTTATCAACATATATTTTCACGGTATAATATAATTTGTTTCTAGCTTAAAAACATTTTTTATTACATTATTTTCAAATATTTTGTTATAATCATAGACGCAACTACTATTATTAATATTATTAACTTAAACCAAAATGGGTGCTTCCAAAGCCTTTTTATTTCATTGCTTTTATTTTTTATTTCATTTTCGCTAATACTAAATAATGGTCTTACTATCTTTACAGTTCTATATAACAATAGTAGGGAAATTAGAGATATTAATGGAATATAGTTTAATATCGAAGAGATCACCAAAGATAAATACATAACTAGTATACCGGCTAAAATAGCATATTTAGTTTTATTCAACCCTATTTTTAATACAAGAGTTTTCTTATTTGCCTCTTTGCTGGCTTCTAGCATTAAAATGCTTGATGCTATTAAAATCAAATATGTGTCAGCTCCATTTATTACACCAACAATCAAAGGATACAAAGGCATAATAGATCCCGTTTGAACCACAAAAGATCCCCATACTACTAATGGACCCATTATAATACCAGCGATTATTTCTCCCAAACCTCTATAAACTAGCTTAAACGGAGGCTCTGTATATGCTATACCTAAAAATATCCCTATTATACCTATGATTAATACAGAAACACCAACCATTAAGGCCAAGTAAATTCCGGCAAATAATGCAAATGAAATTAAAGAATATCCAAGAACTTTTACATGCGATGGTTTTAATTTATAATCTATAATTGGATTAGCTCTATGAGCAATCCCTAACTCTCTGTAAATAATATCCGTCTTATAAACAAACTCTCTGTAATCGTGAGTTAAATTAATTCCGGCCTGAGCGAACAAAATACCTAATAATGTTATTATATAAAAAAGCCAATTTATTTTACCATTATGATACCAAGCAAGAGCTGTTCCTAGAGTTACTGAAGAAAATGCACTTATCAAAGTTAATGGTGAAAAAGATAAAAACCAAAGCTTTATTTTATTCATATTTCGCCACATCTGATATAATTTTAGACTATGTTATTTTTGATTAGCTTGGGTATTAGCAGTGAAAAAATAACCCCATATAATGGTGGAAAGGCGAGTATGAACATAACCATTCTAAAATCAAAGTAAAATCCTATTTCTAATGCCAAAATTGATGACCATATATGAAATGAAGATCCTATTAGAGCAAATTCCCATGTTCCTTTTGCTACTAATTTTTCTGGATATAAATATCTAGGTATTGAATATATGAAAGGTACGGCAAAAGCTTCCATATTTATTAATAATATAGCCAATGTTAATATCATATATTTAGGTTCGTCATACCAAATTATTAAAAACCCTATAAAACTTAATAGATAACTCAATGCAACTACCTTAACCATATTATTTAAGGACTTAGAATAATACATTATTATACCCCCGATAACTGTAAAAAGTGCACCACTATAACCAAATGTCTGCATAGCCAAAGTTATGTTATTTGGACTGTACATGGAAATATATTGAGGCAATACTATACTTAAAACCAAATTTCCTCCAGTTATTGTTGCCCATAACAAACCCATAAGCCATGTTCTTCCATACCTATAGGTAGTTCCAGGAATTTCATCTTTTAATTTATTCATAACAAATATATTTTTTCTTATCAGCAAAATATATAATATTGATGAGACTAAAGATAGTAACGAAAACAAAGTAAAGATAGTAATAGGATTCTCTTTTGTCAAAATATATGCAGAAGTGCCTATTGCTACTCCTGCAGGTATACCTGAAATTGATACTGCCGAAGCTAAATTTCTCGTTGTGATTTTATCATATAAAAAAGAATAAACATTTGAAAATACCTCCATATATATGGTTACCATCCCCTGTAAAAACCTAAAAATCATTAATTCAACAAAATTCTTAACAAAAGGCATCAATGCTATGGTTAATGATATCGATATAGTAATTCCCAATAGAGAAGTTGACAAATTTCTATAGAATTTGAGATATCTACCTATTATCTTACCTATTGGCATTCCCACAAAATAAATTATATTTCCCCATAATATCAATGATTGCACGCTAACATTTAACTTTAAACTAAAATAACCAACAAACAGTACAAATGTTGACAATGATGTGGTCATAATAGCTGCTGAAATAAAACCAGCTAATGGTAACAATATTTTATTTTGACCAGACATTGCATATACCTCCCATTATTTTAGTTAATGACATTTTTACTCCCTAACTAGTGGTTAATTTCATGTTAAAAAATATATAGCAGATATAAAAATTTGACACTTATGATGTTATGTATAGCTGATATCATCGGTACAAAATTACTTTTACAAAATGAACGACAAGCCTCGCCCCTACAAGGGGCAAGGTAAAGCTTTTAAGCTATGAACACTTTAAAGTATTATAAGACTGAGTTGGAGTACAAGTCAACAAGGCACACAAAATACCTGTGCAACTACCATTTCGTGTGGATTCCTAAGTATTGCAGAGACCTGTTGGTCTGAGAAGTTGCTGAATACGCTAAAGAGGTGCTAAAATCGATAGCTGAGAAGTTGGGATGTGAAATAATAGCCCTAGAAGTGATGCCAGACCATATTCACCTCTTCGTTAACTGCCCTCCTAGATACTCACCGTCGTACCTAGCGAACTACTTCAAGGGAAAATCAGCTAGGCTAGCTTTGAAGAAATTCCCAGAGCTGAAAAATACACCAGAAAACTCTGGGCTAGAAATTACTTCGTGTCAACCGCTGGTAATGTATCAAGTGAGACTATAAAGAAGTACATTGAAGAACAGTGGATGAAAGAGGGTGAAAAGGGCTAACGTAGTTAAACTCGTCGTAGACAAGAACACCCACGAGAAGCTCAAGGAACTAGCAGAACTAACTGCCAAATGTTGGAATGAGGGGTTTGGGCTTCATTGAATTTTCATGAATTTATATCCAATTCTCAGCCCTTGGGCTTCACCAGGGTCACGGGATAACCCGTTACCCCTCCGCCCCTTTAGCGGGATAACCCCAACCCACACCTGCGGTATTTCACGGATGTGGGGAAACCCGCACATCTTGAGGAATATGTTGAGGGACGCATTCAATTGCCTATCCAAGTTTATAACCCACCAATAAAACTTTAAAACCCCTGCTTATAACATCTTTAGTGGGAGGTAAATGGGCATGAAAAAAGAAAATATTAAAAATATTAAAGAAGAAATCAGCGAGGAAGATAAATGGTATATGGAATGGTATATGATATTAAAGGATACACCTTTCCATGGAGCGCCAGGAGGTTAGTATCATTTTCATATAAATTCTTAATAAAGTGTCTGCTTTTTTACATCAATTACAAATTTTGCCTTCCAATTGATAATAAAAAATAAAATATTATGGCAATTATAAAAAATATTTATGCTTAATGCTTATTATTAAAATTATCTTAATCCCTTATGAATTTTCCTTAAAACATAATGCAATATACCACCATTCTTATAATATTCCACTTCTATTGGTGTATCTAATCTAACCTTTGCTTTAAATTCAATGACCTTTCCATTTTCTTTCTTAGCTTTAACTGTTAATAATTTTTTAGGAACTAAACCATTTTCTATACCTATGATATCATATATTTCGCTTCCATCTAATCCTAGTTCATCGGGTCCTTCATTAGGCATGAATTCTAATGGCAATATACCCATACCAACCAAGTTGCTTCTATGAATTCTCTCATATGATTTAGCTATAACCGCCTTTACTCCTAATAGATACGGTCCTTTAGCCGCCCAATCTCTACTGCTCCCCATTCCATATTGGTTCCTTCCTATAACTATAACTGGTATTTTTTCTTGCTTATATTTAACAGAAGCATCAAATATATGCATTATCTCTTTTGTTGGCCAATATATGGTATATCCACCTTCTTTATCTTTTACTAATAAATTTTTGAATTTGGGATTATCAAATGTACATCTCATCATAACTTCGTGATTACCTCTTCTACTTCCGCATGAATTCAGTTCATTTGGTTTAACTCCTAACGATAACAAATATTGACCAGCTTTTGAATTAGGATTTATATTACCTGCTGGGCTTATATGATCAGTTGTAGTTCTATCTGGTGCGTAAACCAGCACTCTAGCATTCTTAATATCATGCAAATCTTCTACGTTTTCTTTTAGCCCTTCAAAAAATGGAGGTTTCTTTATATAAGTACTATTTTTATCCCACTCATATGTTTCACTTTCTTTTACTTCAAGTTTATTCCATGCATCAGTTCCTTCAAATATATCACTATACTTCTCTTGATATACTTTTGGATCTAGTGCTACCTCCATAGCTTTCCTTACTTCATCACTATTAGGCCATATATCTTTTAAATATACTGCCTCGCCATTAGGATCATATCCTACAGGCTCTTTATCAAAGTCTATATCAATTCTTCCAGCTAATGCATAAGCAACTACTAATGGAGGACTGGCTAGAAAAGCTCCACTTGCTAAAGGATGTACTCTACCTGAAAAGTTCCTGTTGCCGCTTAGCACAGCTGCTGCATATAGTCCTTCTTTTCTTAGAGTTTCTTCGATTTCTTTCCTTATCGGACCAGTATTTCCTATGCATACAGTACAACCATAACCAGTTATGTGGAAACCTAAAGCTTCTAAATAAGGCAATAAGTTTAACTTTGTTAGATATTCTGTAACCACCCTGCTACCAGGAGCATTGCTTGTTTTTACCCATGGCTTGACTTTAAGTCCTTTTTCAACTGCTTTTTTGGCAACTAACCCAGCAGCAATCATAACACTTGGATTGCTTGTATTTGTACAGCTAGTTATCGCAGCTATAATTAGACTACCATCTTTTAATTCAACTAAATCATTTCCTAACTTTAATGTAACAGACTTGGGCTCTCTTTTCTTTTCACTTAAATATTTGCTTATTAAACCATTCAAGACTTCTTTTGCTTCTTTTAATGGAATTCTATCTTCAGGATTTGCAGGTCCAGCAATTGATGGCTCAACTTCTCCTAAATTTATTACAACTACGTCGCTATATTTTGGTTCACTGCTAGGATCATACCATAATCCTAATAACTTAGCTGCTTCAACTACAAATTCAACGTGCTTAGGATCTCTTCCTGAGCCTAACAAATATTGAACGGTTGCATCATCTATAGGGAAATACCCCATAGTAGCGCCATATTCAGGTGCCATGTTAGCCAATGTTGCTCTATCTGGCACGCTCAGCTTTTTAATGCCTTCTCCATAAAATTCTACAAATTTTCCTACAACACCTTTCTTCCTAAGTTTTTCTGTTATATATAAAACCAAGTCTGTTGTAGTTACTCCCTCTTTTAATTCACCTATTAGTTTTACCCCTACTACTTCAGGTATGAGCATATAGTAAGGTTGACCTAATATTACTGCTTCTGCTTCTATACCACCTACCCCCCAACCTAATATGCCCAAGCCATTTATCATCGTCGTATGGCTATCTGTTCCTAAAACACTGTCTGGATACGCTGTAAGTCCTCTTTTTGATTCGCCAAGCCATATTACTTTAGCTAAATATTCTAAATTAACTTGATGTATTATACCTTTTCCTGGAGGAACAACTCTAAAATTCTTAAATGATTTTTGAGCCCACTTTAAAAGCTTATATCTTTCTGAATTTCTTTCAAACTCCTTTTCCATATTCTTTTGCAATGCTATAGAAGTTCCATAATAATCTACTTGCACACTATGATCTATAATTAAATCAACTGGAATTTGCGGATTAACTAGCTTTGGATCGTTTCCTAGATCTTTAAATGCATCTCTCATAGTTGCTAAATCAACAACGGCCGGTACCCCTGTAAAGTCTTGCATGACAACCCTAGTTGGATGTAAAGGAATCTCTTCTTTACCAGCATTTTTATCCCAGTTTAATATATTTTTCACATCCTCATCTCTTACAACAAAACCATCATAATTTCTTATTATATTTTCTATTAAAATCCTCATAGAATATGGTATTTCTTTTAATTTTCCTAATCCGAGTTCATCTATCTTATTTAAGTTTATTATGGAAGCTTTCCCTAAATATGTATCAATGCTTTCAAATAATTTGTCTATAGTTTCCTTCATTGCCATTTCTGGCACCCAATTAATTTGTAAAATATGAGTTATTAAAGCGTGATATATTAATTTTATATAACTTTTATAACAAAGAGTGTTTAATTTAAATTTCTGGAGATACATCTTATATACGGTGAAAAAATGAGTTCAGTTACAGAACTTCTATGGACAGAAAAATATAGACCAAGATCTTTAAAGGATATAATAAATCAACAAGATATAACAGCCAGGCTTATGAAATTTGTTAATGAAAAAAATATGCCCCATTTACTTTTTGCAGGCCCGCCAGGAACTGGTAAAACCACTGCAGCACATGCATTGGCTCATGATTTATATGGAGATGCCTATCAACAGTTTATGCTAGAGTTAAATGCAAGCGACGAAAGAGGTATAGATACCATAAGAGAAAAAGTAAAAGAATTTGCTAGAAGCAAAACACCACCAGATATTCCATTTAAAATTATATTATTGGATGAAGCAGATAATATGACTAGTGATGCACAACAAGCTTTAAGAAGGCTTATGGAACTATATAGCGCTTCAACAAGGTTCATTTTGGCAGCCAATTATCCATCAAAAATTATAGATGCTATACAAAGCAGATGTGCTTTTTTCAGGTTTACGTCTTTAAAAAAAGAAGATGTTGTAAATCGTCTTAAATATATAGCTGATAAAGAAAAAATTGATTACGAAGAAGAGGCATTAGATATAATATTTGAAATATCTGAAGGAGATATGAGAAAGGCTATAAATGTTTTACAGGCATCAGCTTATTTGGGCAAGGTATCTTCAGATCTTGTATTTAAAGTAGTTGGTATGGCTAGGCCAAAAGATGTTAGAGATATGATAGAAACTGCATTAAAAGGGAATTTTATTGAAGCAAGAGAATTATTAAGGAAAGTAATGATAGAATATGGTTTAAGCGGTGAAGATGTTGTAAGACAAATACATAGAGAAATAATGGGATCAGATATAAAGATAAGCGAAGAGTTAAGGGTTTTAATCGCTGATTATCTTGGAGAAGTTCATTTTAGAATTGCTGAAGGTAGTGATGAAGATATTCAGCTCAGCGCATTTTTAGCATGGCTTTCTATGATGGGTAAAAAGTTGGGTGCCTAAATTTGCAAACTGAAATGAAAATACCATGGATAATCAAATATAGACCAAAAAAAGTTGACGATGTAATAAACCAAGAAGAAGCTAAAAGTCAAATCTTAACTTGGCTGCACTCATGGCTTGAAGGTAGAAGACCTGAGAAAAAAGCTTTGCTTCTATACGGCCCTCCAGGCGTTGGGAAGACAAGTCTTGTTGAAGCAATTGTTAAAGAATATGACCTAGAATTACTTGAATTAAATGCTAGCGACTATAGAAGAACCCAAGATATTAGAAAAACTGTTGCTATCGCCTCTCAAAAAAGACCTTTATTTAAGAGAATGACATTAATTCTAATGGACGAAGTTGATGGATTAAGCCCTAGGGGCGATATAGGAGGAATTGATGAATTAATTAAAATAATTCCTAATACAATAAATCCAATTATATTAACCGCCAATGACCCTTGGAAGGATCAATTAAGACCTTTAAGAGAACTAGTTTCTATGGTAGAGTTTAAATCTCTAACCTTGAACCAAACTATATCTGTTTTACAAAACATTTGCAATAAAGAAAAAATAGAATGTGAAAGAGAGGCCTTAAAATTTATAGCAGAGAAAAGCATGGGAGATTTAAGAGGAGCAATAAATGATTTAGAGTCCGTTGCAGAAGGTTATGGAAAAGTTACGTATAATATTGTATCATTAGTTATCAAGGGTAGGGATAAAAGTATTGATCTATGGAGGACTCTTAATGGAGTCTTTTATGCAAAAGAAGCATGGCAAGCTAAAAGATCGGTTACAAATTCAGAAGAAGATTACGAAACATTAATGGCCTGGTTTAATGATAATGTTCCATTAAAATACGGAGACTATGAAGATTTATTTAGAGCATTGGACTCTTTATCAAGAGCATCACTATTTTTGAGAAGAGCAAAGTCTGGAAATTGGGATATGCTATCATATGTTTTTGATTTAATAGGTCCTGGGATTACTTTTGCAAGAAAAAATGGAGAACTATTAAAAAATAGGTTTTCTTATCCAGAGAGAATTAAAATCATGGCGCAACTCAAAGGTTTAAGAGAGAGCAGAGATAGAATAGCAGGCATCTTAGCTAAAAGATTGCATACCTCTCAGAGGTTTGTTAAATCTGATTTAATGCAATATATAATAGTGATGCTAAGATATGGCAATATAGAAAAAGCGGCTATGTTATCAAGGGCTTACGGATTTAATGAGGATGATCTAAAATACTTAACTAGTAATAGATATAAGGACATACAAAAAGAAATAGAATTGTTAAAAGAAGGAAGAAGTGTGGAAGAAAAAGAAGTAAGTAAAGTAAGAAGTGTGGAAGAAAAAGAAAAAAGGCATGTTTCTTTAGAGACATTTGGAGCTAAGTCAACAAACAAAGAAGAATCTAAGAAAAAATACAGAAAAAGCAAATAATTTAGTGAGCAAATATCAATCCTATGACTGGTATTAAAAACACGACTATCAATATTATAGCAAATATTACTAGCAAGGTCTTCTTTTTTGGTTTATTTCTTGACATTCTTAACTCCCTGCTATTTTGTATATCTTGCATATTTAAGGTTATATCGATTTTTGATTAAAACGTAAAGTTTTATATTTTGCAAACATTAAAATTATCAAGACGGTCTAAATAGCATTCTGTTTTATTAAATCAATTTTTATAAAAGTAAACTCTTAAAATTAAAATCTATAAAAGTAAAAAAATATTTAAAATATTAAAATAAAATTATTTATTATTTTCATTTTTTGTTATATCAATTCCCATGTTTTTCATTACTATTACAAGATCATCTGTCAATATACCACTAAGAGCTGAATATACAAACAATATTGCTCCAACAACAACAGCTAACAACATATCCCAAGGATATGGTACTATAGCATAACCGGGGTATGGACCTAATGAACTAACATATTCAATTATTAACCCAGCGAAAATTACTACGATAACCCATAAACCAGCCTTTATCTGTGATTTACCATAACTAGATATACCTCTATAAAGCACATATGTGAATAGCAGTGTTGTTATTAGATTAATAATTACCCATAAAACAAAGTTTAGAGACGTTTCCGCTAATACCTGACTAAATGGCGGTGGACTTGAACTACTAAGAACTGACGCTTTAACAACAACTCCATAATCCAAAAGCCAAATTGTTGTTACAGCAAGTATTACCCAATAAACAATGCCTAATAATATGCCTAATAATCTATTGCTTCCGAGTCTCTTAGGCATAGTATACATATAGAAAATAGGTATACCAGCTAAAATTAATGCATCTACTGCCCATAAAACGGAAAAAGTGCTCCAATATACTATCATAAATGCTGCAACAAAAGCTATGCCACCTAGAACCCAGGGGAAAGGTAGCTTTAATGGTCTATGCGCATTAGGTGCAGTTCTTCTAAATACAACTAGAGCTGAACCACCTATTATGTAAGTGAACACTGTAGTAGTTGAAATGAATCCGATTATTAAAACCCAAGCTGGGTACGGTATTAGGAATATTGCGCCTATCAGCCATGATGCAAGTAATGAGACCCATGGTATCTTATGCTTATTTAACCATAAAAATGCGTCTGGCAAATGCCCGTCCGTAGCCATGCCATAAAATACTCTAGTTGTGGTTCCTTCATATATCCATCCAGTACCTGACGGTGATATTATAGCATCTATAAGTAGGAATATGCCCCAACCTACAAGTATTGGTATTGCTGAAATTTTTAAAATTTGATAAAATGGACCTTTACTCAATGCTGAATAATGCAAAGCAGTCCAATTACCAGGAGTTATAGTCATATTTGAAGCTGCAGATAGTTTAACCCAGTCTATTCCACCTGTAAATGCAACCTGCAACAACACATATATTGCAACTACAATCAAAAACCCTAAAACCGTTCCTAATGGAACATCTCTTTTTGGATTTTTGGCTTCTCCTGCATATTCTAATCCTTGCCTAAAACCTAAAAAAGCAAATACTATACCGGTTGTTGGAAGTGCAAAGAATACTGGCGACGTCCCGTAAGGCAAGAATGATGGAGTTACAAAATTCTTTGGATGGAAGTAAAATGACATTAACAATATTATAGTTATTACAGGAACAAGAAGTTTCCACCATCCTACGGCAGTGTTAGTTTTACCCATTACATGAACTCCAAAATAATTTAACAAGAAGAAAAACGTTAGAAATGCAAAGGCAACTAAGACACCCAAAGCAGTAAGATAGCCTGAAGTATTAACTAATCCTGGCACATATGAAGCCATATATGTAACAACAGCTTCTGCTTCAGCTGGCGCAACAGTTATAGCACTAAGCAGATATGCCCAAGCGAGTATATATGAAGTAAGACTTCCATGAGAATATTGTGGATATCTAACTATAGCTCCTGTTTTTGGTATCATACCTGATAGTTCCGCAAACGCCAACGCGACAAAAAACATCAAAATGCCTGCAATTAACCAAGATAATATAGCCCCAGGACCTACAAGCGCACCTGCATATAAAGCTCCAAAAAGCCATCCTGAACCAATCATTGCCCCTACAACTAAATAAGCTATATCCCAAACACCTAATGCCTTTCTAAGCTGTTTGTCTGTCTCTTCTGCCCTATTAATATATTTTTCCTCTCCCAAAAACACCACCTAACTGGTAATCATTAACACTAAAAATGGTTTAAAAGCATTTTATTTAAAAAGTATATATGTGGGATTAATTAAATTTATGATATGACCTAATTTTAATTAATAAAATAATTTTATATTGATTAAATTTTTAAAATTATATTAATTTCCAATTATAAATAAATATATAGCTATATATTTTTTATAATTAATTAACATAAAAATTTGATAAAAATAATGCAGTCAACATCATTTATACGCAAATATGCGGCGGCCGGGATTCGAACCCGGGACCTCTGGCTTGGGGGGCCAGCGTCCTAATCCAGGCTAGACTACCGCCGCCCATGTTATTAAATAACATAGAGATTTAAAAATTGCTCTAAATTTATAATTAATTTATTATAAAATTAAAATATTAGACGATTTTTTAAGTTTTTAAAGTAAACTTTTTATGCTATCAACCTTCGAAATATCATTTATTTATCTTGAATCCATTTCAAATTATATTTATAAAATATAGCTATTAAAATAATTAAAACATATTATTATAGATAAACAAAAAAATATTATTTATAATAAATTATATCAATTTAATATCCCTACCTTACTTAAACCATTAATGGAGATAAAAATGGAAGCAAATTGCCCAAGGTTTGAATTCCTAGACCATACAAGCGATATATTGATAAAAGCTTTGGGTAATTCGATAGATGAGGCATTTGAACAGGCTGCACTGGGAGTTTATGAAATAATAACCAACACAAATAAAGTAAGGGCCTTAAATGAAATAAAAATAGAAGTAGAAGGATTAGATTTATATAATTTATTATACAGGTGGATAGAATCATTATTATATTACACTGATTCTGAAGGATTAGTATTTAGTAAATTTAATGTTAAAATTGATATGCGAAACAATAAGCTTGAAGCAACAGTCTATGGTGAGAAATTTGATAGCAATATTCACGAGCATAGGACGATTGTTAAGGCTATGACATATTCACAAATGGAAATTAAGCAAGAAAAAAACTGTTGGGTCTTATATTTTGTCGTAGATATTTAAATTCTTGAAGTTAATATTAATGAAAACGATAGTTTCCATAGAAATAATTGTGTAATTAATCTTTTTAAAATATTAATAAAAAACAATAACATTCTTTAAAATCTTTACGAATTTTTTATTTAATTTTTTGATAACGTTTATATTTTTATACCTCTGACATTTAAATACTATTTAAATTTAACATTGTTAGCGGACGTCACATTAAAATCAAATTTTAATAAATTTTTGCCTTATTTCCTGCGTATTTTCTCCTAATAACGGAACTGATTTATCAGATACAGGCTCTTTTCCATTTATTGTTACAGGCTCTTTTAATTGCTTAATTTTTCCAAAATTTTGATTCAATTCAAACAAAATATGCTCAGCATAAGGATCGTTAAAAACATCATCAATATCGTATACAGGCGATGATGGTATTTTTGCATTATCAAATAAAGATAACCAATAATCTCTGCTATTTCTTCTAAAAATTTCCTGCAGAATGCTCACTAATTGCTCTCTATTTTTAACTCTATCCTCATTTGTTTTAAACACATGACTACTAAATTTACCCTGTTATGGCCAACAAGTATTTCTAATGGGACAGCTGTTTATCCAGAGCCTTGCGCCCCATAAATTTTATTTTTTTATTATCTTAATTTTATTTTTTGATGTCACTTTAAATCATTACAATAAATATAGAGAACAGTATCTAAAATATACAGACCTTAAGTTAAATTTTTCTAAGTGATAAAGAGAAAAGACTTTATTAGAGCTGTTTATAGATTCCATAGTCATTCTAGCTGTGGCTTTCAATATTTTGCAAAATTAAAATGCTATAATTCTATAGAACTTAAAGAACTACCTTAGTTAACTAAACTACTGATTTAAATAAAATGGGGCCGCGGGGATTTGAACCCCGGACCACGAGGGCCCAAGCCTCGCATCCTACCAAGCTAGACGACGGCCCCTCCTCTTAAATAGGCACCTAGATATAAACTAATAAGTTTTATGGATAAAAACTTAATTATCTTATAAAGTATATCAAAAAGACTTTAATAATTTAACCTAACTTGGTATGTTAATTTAAAAACGCCGGGGGTGGGATTTGAACCCACGCGTCCTTTTGGGACAACGGGTCTCGAGCCCGCCGCCTTAGACCGCTCGGCCACCCCGGCCCTATTTTTAATACGCAACTCGCTTTTAATATGAGTTCTGTTTCTTAAAATCTTTTAACTAATGCTTATTAGCCTATAAAACACTTTTAAAAATGAAAAATATGAAGGATGAATAGATTGAAAGTCGCTATAGTAGGCGCTGGATTTTCAGGTCTAATATTTTCTAATTATTTATTGGATGCAAACATAGACGTTGACTTATATGAAGAACATAGCAAAGTTGGGATACCCGAGCATTGTACAGGAATAATCTCTAGCTTAACCTCAAAACTTATTGGTGAAGTTTCTAAAAATAATATTATAAAAAAGTATACTAAATTAAAAATTACAAGCTTTTATGATTCTGTAGAAATATATACTAAAGATGATATAATAAAGCTTGATAGAGTTAAATTAGAAAATGATTTATTAAACCTGTTTATTAATAGAGGTGGTAATGCCTTTTTAAATAAAAAAATAAAAGAAATAAACTACAATAAAATACTAAATAAAAATTATGATGCAATATTGTTATCTGATGGCATAAATGGGTTCATACATAAAAAATATGGTCTTGGGTTTCAAGGTAGAACAATATATGGGATTAATCAGGAATTCTGCATTAATAACGATGAAGACCTTTTTGAAGTTAGATTTGATAACAAAACATCTAACAATTTTTTCTCATGGTATGTTCCTTTAAGGGATAAAATAATTATTGGAACTGGAGCAGAAAATCCTCAAATGCTAATGAATGCTCAAAATAACGCTATTAAATCTTTCAATATTAAATCAAATCCTTGCCATACATATGGAGGTTTAATAATTTCTGGCATCAAAAAGGCAAACATAAGGAATGGAAATATAATAGCTATAGGAGATACTATAGGACTAACTAAACCTTTAACAGGAGGGGGCTTATTTCCAAATTCATTAGCTGCATATTTTTCTTATAGTCTAATCAAAAAAGGATATAACATACTTGACTCTATAGAATCTTCTATAAGTTTTGTTTTAAGCATGCTTAAAAAAACTAATAACTTATCTGTGATACTTCATAAAAATCCTACGATAATTGAGGAAATTATTGAAATTTCCAAAAAATCAAATCTCTTAGAATCAATGAATCGAAAAATAGATTACGATTTCCATATTGATTTGATTAGGAATTCTTTAAAAGATAAGAATTCATATAAATTCTTATTGGGCTTTACATCAAGTTACCCAATATCCTTATTTAAATTGGGAATTGGCATATTAAAAGATTTAATATAGTTCTTGTTTAATCAAGTTCAAAATATTATTATATGCATCATTTAATTTTTCAGCTGTAATTTCTATGCCTATTACATTGTTATTTAACTGTGATTTCCCACCAACTTGATATCCTAAGGATCTTAATTTAATGGAGATTTTAGAAAAATCTATATCATTTCTTTTAGTTCTTATATAAATAGATGCATCATTGGTGCTATGAGCTAAGTAGCCAATCATAACTATTCTATCCGGATATTTTGAAGCAAGAGAGCGAGAAATTTTGCTTATCAACCTTCCATTGCCATCTATTAATGAGGCATAGAAACCCTTTGATACTTCTTCTAATTTGTTATCGGCCCTCTTAATCAAATTATCAAGTTCTTCTTCCGCTTCTTCCCTTAGCGTTGTTAGAATGGGATTACTCATTAATGCTACACATGGATCTATGCCACCATATGCTAAGGATATAGGTAAATTCTTTATTATATCTATTTTTCCCAATGCTTCAGCCCCCCATACTTGCATAGCACAATTTTTTGGTATATCATAATCTTTTTCTGGATCTAAACCTATTTCTTCCATATATTTCTTATATATTCTATTATTTTTTGCTTCCTTATCTAAATCCCCAGCAATACTTGCCGAAATAAGCAATGGATCATAGCTACCAGTTAAAAGAGCTATTACATGAGCAGCGCTTGGCCATAGGCCCTCTGGATCTCCATCTTTAGCTGGATTATAATATATTACAGCTAAAGATCTTGGTATGTCATTTGTAGTATGATGATCAATGGAAATTACTGGCCTATTAGTCTTTGAGCTAATTTCCATTAATACTTTAGAAGATAAATTAAGATCTAATACAACTACTACATCATGGTTTTCAGCTCTGCTTGTCAATATTTCAAGGTATTCTCTACTAAAAACATATCTAAAAGGAGGAGATTCAAATTCTATTCCTTGACCAATATAGCTTGCAAGAGTTGATGCAGAAATTACTCCATCAGCATCCCAATGGTGTAAAATAATAGGATTACTATGAGAAATTAGCCTCATTAAAGGTTTTTCTTCTAGTTGCATTAACTGCACCCATCCTTACATAAGTCTAAAACAAAATCAGCAATTTTTTTAGAAATTTGACTTGCATTTTCTATTTCCTGTCTAACTAACATTGTCTCCAAATTGGAAATTAACGATATATAATTTGAACTATTCTTACCTTTATTTCTGCTCGATATAACAAAGCTTTCAAGCTCCATTAAACTATATGGATCTGCCGGTACATTAAATTTAATAAATGCTTTTCTTAATGCATCATGAGCCCTCATGATTTTTCACTTTTACACTTCTCCACAGATTAAAAATTTTTTAAAAATATTAAAGTTAGAGTATTAAAAGCTTATGAGTTTATTAACATACTAATTAAAAATTTTTAAATCCTTTATTTGTATATAAAATATGATGCGCAAAGGTGTGTCCAATTTGATCGCAATTACTTTACTTCCGTACGCAATAGTAATAGGTTTACTAGTTGGAGTCTATTACGCATTTATGGCTTTAGGTCTTAATTTGGTATTTGGAGTAGTGAGGATGATAAATCTGTCTCATGGAGATATCGTAATGTTGGGATCCTATTTGGCATATTATTTATTAATATATTATAGTATAAAAGAAGGAATAAGCTTTATAATTGCGTTCCCAGTTTTTTTCTTATTAGGTGTTTTAATATATCTAGCATTTGTACCAAAACTTAAGTCTAGTAGCGACCCTGAAATGAATTCTTTTACAGCATTTTTTGGTTTATCATTAGCTATAGAAGCAATCTCATTTATGGTGTTCGGAAACTATTACCATGCAATGCCTACTAGCGCTCTATTAGGGGGGGCATTTAACTTATTCGGATTTAAAACACCAAACGTTTATTTAGCTATAACATCACTATCAGCAATAATTCTTATTATAACTTATTTTTACTTAAACAAAACAATGCTAGGAAAAGCCACAAAGGCACTTATGCAGAATCAAGAGCAAGCAATAAGCTTTGGAATAAATCCTAGATGGGTAACACTTATAACTTTTGCTTATGGATTTGGAGTTGCAGGGATGGCCGGAGTAATAGGACCATATATTCTAGGAACAATATACCCTAGTATGGGAGACTTCATTACAATATTGGCTTTCACAATAGTAATAATAGGAGCTTTAGGAAATCCATTAAGCACAATAATAGGAGGTATAGTATTTGGAATTTTTTATCAACTATTACAAGTCTACTTATCTGGGCTCAGTTTAGCTATTACATTTTTAGCTTTACTTGCAATTATAGTCATTAAGCCTGGAGGAATTCTTGGAGGCGTTCAACGTGAAGTTTGACAAAAACTATCTTGCTGCGATTATAATATCGATTATAATGATTTTGGTAGCTTTTATAGGCCCAAAAATATACTCTAACGAAGCTTTCTTTTTCAATATTATTATTTTAACTACTGTAGCTCTGGGATTAAATATAATATATGGATTAACAGGATATTTACCATTTGGATACATGGTATTCTTCGGTATGGGAGCTTATGGAGTATATATTGGAATAAGATTAGGGTTAATGCCAATTGAAGCTTTTGTTTTTGGCTTCATATTGGACTTAGTTCTTGCATTAGTATTGCTACCTTTGTTTAGATTAAAATCACATTATTTTGCTATAGCTACTCTTGCTGCTTTTGAAGGTATATATTATTTAGTTCAATCTCCTGATCTCTCTAAATTTACCAATGGTGCCTTAGGAGCCTCTTTAGTAACCATATACAATCCCAATTTAACATATATTATAGCTACAGTTTTCTTAGTATTTGTTATATTACTAACATCTTGGATTAAATCAAGCAGATTTGGATTATCTCTAAGAGCTATAAGAGACAGCGTTATATCTGCCTATTTAGATGGAGTTAATGTACCTATAACAAGAGGTGCTGCTTGGATAATAAGCGCAATGATAGCTAGCGTAGCTGGTGCTTTATATGGCTGGTATTCCTCATTTTTCTATCCTGAAACTGTTTTTGCACTAACTCTAGGTGTTTATATAATTGCTTTTGTTCTCTTCGGTGGTTTAGGAACAATAATTGGCCCTATAATAGGAACTGTAATTTTATACAGCATATATCAATATTTTAATATATCATATACATATTATGTTCAGCTATTCTTCGGAATATTGCTAATTTTGCTAATATTATTTTTACCTGGAGGTATAGCCCAAATAATTAAAAAATTCTTTAAAAAGTCAATGCCTTAATTTTTATGCAACTTGGAAGAATGTCTTTTTAACTTCATTATTGTTTGCGATTTCTGAAGTTGTACCCATTAGTTTTATTATTCCTGACTCCAACACGATTACCCTATCAGCTATCTCTATAAATGATGGGTTTTGCTCAGCTATTAACATAGTAATACCTTTTTCTTTTAATAAGCCTGCATATTTTACAATTCTGGATACCAATAATGGAGAAAGACCTGATGATGGCTCATCCAATATTAAAAGTTTAGGCCTGGCCAACAATGCCATTGCCATAGATAGCATCTTCCTTTGACCGCCAGATAATGCTTGGGCCTTTATATTAAGAAAGGCCTTCAATTCGGGAAAGCTCTTTAAAACATCTTCTAGCTCTTTATTAAAATTAGACTTTGTATTTTTTGAATAAGCTATCTCCATATTTTCTTTTACTGTAAGATCTGGAAAAATTGCCTGCTCCATAATCATTGTTATACCAGACTTTGCTCTTCTATAAGCATCAAGATCAGTTATATCTTTATTATCAAATAATATTTTTCCAGAGAATATTTTTACAAAACCTGCTATTGATTTTAACAATGTCGTTTTACCAGCGCCATTTAAGCCTAGTATTAAAACGGATTCATTATTATTTACATCAAATGTGACGTCTTTGATAATCTTTAAATCTCCGTATCCTGAATAGATATGCTCAACTTTTAGCATATCTTTCACCTAAATAGATTTTTATTACTTCTTCATTATTAACCGCTTCTTCATATGTTCCTTCAAATAATTTTTTGCCTTCATTCATAACGACTACTGTATCAGAAACAGCTTTTACCATTTTCATTAAATGCCCTATATAGATTACTCCATAACCTTTCCTTCCAAGCTCTCTTATTTTAGACGCTATTTCCTCTTGCTCCGAAATACCTAAGCCTGCACCTATTTCATCGATCATAATGTATTTAGGTTTTACAGATAATGCTCTTGCAAAATCTAAAAGTTTTTGCTGTTCTGAGTTCAATTCTTTTGCTCTTTTTTCTGCCAAATTATAAATACCAACGAATTTTAAACTTTCGATAGCATTAGAAATGGCTTCTTCTCCCTTCAATCCTGCTCCGAAATATGAACTTACCAAAACATTTTCTAAAACTGTTAAATTTGGATAAGGTCTTGGTATTTGATAAGTTCTTGATATTCCTGTTTTAATCCTTTTATGAGGTGGAAGTTTTAACAAACAATGATTATCAAGTCTAATTCTTCCACCATCTGGAGATAAAACTCCTGTAACTAGATTCACAACAGTCGTCTTTCCTGCACCATTAGGGCCTATAAGAGCTTTTACTTCACCTTTTTCTACTTCCATGCTAAAATTATCTACAGCTCTTAATTTTCCAAAAGTTTTTGTTAAAGATACTATCTCTAGCATTCTTCTTCACTTCTGAATTTTTATTGTATCTGGAAAAGTATTTAATTGTTTATGTATTTCAGTATTATAAAATAGCTTCTATGATCATGCATATTAAAGTTATTTATATTATATTATGTGAAAAAGTTTTTATACTTGGCATTATAATTAAAATTTAGTAAAGAGAGGTGTATGTTATTTTGAATAAAACTAGGTATAGGTCTGTTTCTACAGGAGTCATAGTTGCAATAGTAGTTATAATAATAGTTGTTGTTATTGCAGGTGGATTAGCATATTATTATACGACTAAGAAAACTACTTCTACTACAACAACAAGTTCAACAACTACTTCAACAGTAGCAGCTCCACCATATATTTTGATTGGTACATTATATGCTTCATCGGGAAGCTACGCAACATCATCTATGTCAGAATATAAAGGCCTACAGCTATGGGCTAAATGGATAAATCAAAGTGGTGGAATATATGTTAAACAATATGGTAAGAAAATTCCGGTTAAAATTGTAGCATATGACGATCAAAGCAACCCATCAACAGCTCAATCGCTTTATCAACAACTTGTTACAGTAAATCATGTAAATGTGTTAGTTGCAGATTTCGGTTCAGTTTTAACTGCACCTGCAGTTTCATATGCAAATGCTAGCCATATACTGCTATGGGATGTAACAGGGTCATCCTATGCATTCTTTATAAATAATCCATATATAATTTTAACATCATTACCTGTATCACCTTACTTTGTAACTTATGTAGCGCCTTTCTTGCACTCATTAAACATAACAAAAGTTGCAGTTATATATGCCTCTAATGATTTTAATGCATATCAGGACTATTTCTTAGGCACATTCTTCAAGCAATATGGAATTACAGCAGTAGTAAATGAAAGTTTTCCCACCTCTACTTCTGACTTTTCAACATATATAGCAACTATAAAGGCTGCTAATCCTCAAGCAGTTATTGAACTTGGTTATGCAACTGATGATATTCCCTTCCTAAATCAAGTTGCAGAGTCAGGCACTTATTTCCCAATGGTTTTAACCAATTTCCCAGGACAACTTTTGCCTATTTTCTTGAGCTCAGTTGGTAAAAACATGAACGGTACCTTTACATTAGCTTATCCTCCTTTGGTAAGTTACACACCAAACTATGGGCCTAACTTAACTGAATTTGAAGAATTATGGAATAGTACTTATCCAGGTACTCCGCCTAACTTCTTATCAATAGCAGGGTTTAACGCTGGATTAATCATAGGATTAGCAATACAAGATGCAGGTACATTAAACCAAACAGCAATAAAGGCTGCTGTGCTAAACGATATTAGTGGAAAAATAACTACAATAGATGGACTTTTCAATGTAACACAATTTGGCATGCAGGTAGGGGAAAACCCATTACCATCACAAGTATGGGTATATCCAAATGGCACGGCAAAAGTTGTATTATTATGGCCACCTAATGAAGCTACTGGAAGAGCAGTTTATCCTGCACCTGCTCCGTAAAATATACATTTTTTATATTCTTAAATCCTTTTTTATTTTTGGGATGGTATTTGGTTTCATTAAAAGCGTTTATTGAAGTAATAAGAAAGTTATTAGATGAAGGAATTAAGTTTACAATAATAGGAGATACTGTGATTTTATTAAATACAAAGAGCGAGGATGTTGGAGAAGATATTGATATCTTCGTGGAGTCTCCAAGTATATTAGAAAATGAAAATTTCTACGAAGAGATCGTAGAAAAAAATAATTGGTTATATGGACATACTTGGCTAAACACACCAAGAATAACAGCCATCATAAATAACGAAGAAGTCAATTTAGACCTTTATGACAATTTATATGACTTTTATATACCAGAATCTTTTATAAAAAATGCTCAAAGAATCGATATAAATGGACTAAGAATTAGAGCAATAAATATTGAACAATATCTAGTCTTAAAATCTTATTCAGGTAAAGAAGAAGATATGCTAAAACTAAAAGAAATATTAGTTATTTTAAAAAGAAACAAAATCAAAATAGATGAAAATAAAATAGTGGAAGCTGCTAGAGAATTAGGAGAAGAAAGTACAATAATAAGGAGGCTTAAAGAAATAGGATATTTGAGGTGAAAAATATGAGATTACTTAAAATAATTGCTACTGTAGGCCCGTCAAACTATGATTACAATGTAATAAGAAAAATGATTGCAACTGGAACTGATGCTTTCAGAATAAATATGAGCCATGGTGACCAAAAACAATGGGAAGATTTTATAAATTTGATTAATAAAGCATCCAATGAACTTGGCATAACAGTAACTAAAATTGCAGATTTAGAAGGACCCAGAGTAAGGTTAGGAAATTTTGATCCAATAAAAATACAGCAGGGACAAAACTTAGTATTAAAATATGAAAATTCAAAAGTTGATGGAATTCCTATAGACAATAGAGTCTTCTTTTCATCTATTGAGCAAGGAGACAAAGTACTAATAGATGATGGAAAAGTATCTGTTGAGATAGAAACAGTTGAAAAGGATTCAGCTGAAGTTAGAGTTATAGAAGGAGATGTTCTTGAGCCAAGAAAAGGTGTCGTAATTGCTGGCAAAGAATTTGATATGCCACCTATAACAGACAAAGACGTAAATGATATGAAATTTATTGCATCTAAAGATTTTGATTATGTTATGGTAAGTTTCGTAAGAAATTCTAAACATATTGATATCATACGAGAAACTCTTAAAAAACAAGGTGCTGATAATATTGGATTATTAGCAAAAATCGAAACACCAAGTGGAGTAAAAAACATTGATGAAATAAGTGAATCAGCGGATGGTATAGTTGTTGCTAGAGGAGATCTAGGAATGCATTTTCCATTAGAAGTATTACCTATGATTCAAAAAAGGATAATAGAAAGTGCAAGAAAAAAGCTAAAACCTGTTATATTAGCCACAGAAATATTTATGAGTATGGTTGAAAGACCTGTTCCATCTAGAGGGGAAATATCTGATGTTTACAAAGCGCTTGAGGAAGGAGTAGATGGATTTCTGGTAACTTCAGAGACTTCTATAGGAAAATATCCGGTTCAAGTTATAATATGGCTAAGCAGGGTTATACAAGAAGCACAGAAGCATATTATACCAAATAAGATAGATATATCGGATATATCAGAAGCAAAAATTGCTAAAGGAGTTGTTGATTTAGCAAACGATATAGGAGCTGAAATTTTATCATACGCAACAACAATAGACATGTCAAGATTAATATCTGGTTTTAGACCTTCAAAACCAATTTATACTGGAGCACCTTCAGAATCTATAGCAAAAAAACTAAACATATTCTGGGGAGTTAAGCCTATAATAGTTGGATTATCAAACAATGAAGAAGAAGGATTAAATTCAACTGAAAATTATTTGAAAAAAGAAGGCATTATAGGAACAGGAGATACAGTTATAGAAGCTGCTAGAAGCATTGACCAAAATTCATTTATAGTAAAAGTTAAGCAATTATTATAATCCATAGTAATATTTATCTTCATTCTTAACAATTATTTTTTTAGATAATAGCCTTTCAAATGCTAGGTCCCAATAATATCCCAAATCTTCGTTACTTATGCCATACCATTCTGAAAATACTTTTTTAAGTTCCTCGTAATTTAATCCATTTTTTGCTCTTACATCTTCTTTAAATATTCTTTCGATGAATTCCATAACATCTTCCAATCTTGTCCATGGATATTGGAACCAAGACCAATCCTTAACCTCAATTAAATAATAGTCTGGTTTATACTTTGCAACAGTGCTTATCCATTGAAGAGACGCAGTCCTTGCATCCTTGGGATTCCAACTCTCTTTAATAAAATCCTTTGCAAGCTTAAGGGTTTCACCGGTATCAACTATATCATCAACTATTAAGATATTTTTGTCTTCAGCATCAATTTTGAATGGATGCCTTAGTATAGCCTTCTGAGTGACTTTAGCTGCCTCAACCCAATGTTGACTTTGCACACTCAAAAGATCACTTATACCTAGAAAATCACATAATAATCTAGCAGGAACATAACCGCCTCTTGCAACAGCTACCACAATATCTGGTTTATAGCCTGAACCTTCAATAATTTTGCTTAGGTTGAAAGTCCAATCCACTATTTCAGACCAACCGACTAATTTGACTGGTACTTTAGGCAATTATTATCCCCAATAAATTTATACGTCAAACATTAAAAGTCTGTTGTTTTCTAAATTTAATAAATTATAACTGTATTTTTTAATATAATTTTAACTTACCAGTTATTTTATCTACAATTTCTTCTGGAGCTGGTCCTATGCATACAGCTGTAATAGTGCCAGGAGGAAGTTGGGTTCTGCCTGCATCGCTAATTATAGAGCAAGGTAAGCCTAATTCCAAGGCTTGTCTATAGATTTCTTCTATTTCTTCTCTTGTATTAACCCTTAATACTACCTTCATTTGACCTCCTTTTTTCCATAAATCAAGCCATTCCTTCCAATCTCTTCTATTAGATTCCAAAACTTGAAAAACAGCATCACAGCTTGCATGAGATGCTTGAGCAGCTGCCTTGCCATGGCCCATTTTTAAATCCTTCCTTAAAACTATTGATTGTTTGTAACCCAATTTTAACACCTAAATTAGTTTATTAGAGATTAAAGATATAAGTAGCATCGAATATAGTCCTGCTGTAATAGGGTCAGTGTTAAATTCTATAACCTCGTTATCTAAATAACCCATTTTTAGCATTAATATAAGGTCTTTAAAGTCTGAAGAATCCACACTTGATGTTAACAAGTATTTCCTATATTTTATCTTATTGCTTAATAACTCTATAGGTAAAATAAAAATACAGTTTTGAATAATATTATAACAATAAATTGCTCCTGCCTCTGTTGATGGAGTGTAAAACATAACAAATTCTTCATTCAAATTTTTCATTTTTTCAATAGAAGAGCCATATTTATTAATAAGCCAATCATAAGAATTTTCCAAATCATCAATTTCCCTTTTAATTCTCTCATATCTATCTCCTAAATCTTCTGGAATCCATAACAATGAAGCTATACTATTTACAATCACAGGCGTTTTTGAATCGACTAGTATTCTATTAACATTAAGATATTCAAGTCTTTCCTCTAAAGCATCTTCCATCTTTGGAGAAATAAAATTAACTTCTAAATTCATTAACCTTGAAACTTCAGCTGCATGCACAGATCTAGAATCCTTTGAATTAGATGAAAACACTATTACACTATTAAAATGCTCATAATAAGGTAAAGAATATTCAACAGATTCTGTAGGAGTTAATAATGTAGCTTTTTTACCAGAAGATAACAAGCTGATATATAAAATTTTCCCTGCAGATCTAGACATATAATCAGATATAATTAGTATATTATCATTTATCCTAGGTTTTTTCAAGGATTTTGCAACTTCTATAGCCTTTCCTAGATCCCTTTTTAAATCATTGTATTGCATGTTCTAACGCCTTACAGCAGCTACAATGATTTTCATCTGGACCTTCTTTTAATTTTGGCACAACATCGTAAAGTATTTTTCTGGCACCTTCAATATTTTGCGTCATAACTTTTTCAACTTCAGCCGCTGTAACAGGTTTTTCAGCCCATACATCATAATCTGTAACCATAGCTAATGTTGAATAACACATTTGAGCTTCACAAGCAAGGTTTATTTCTGGGACAAGCGTCATGCCTATTATATCTGCTTTAAATACTTCCTTCCAAACTCTGCTTTCAGCCCTTGTTGAGAATCTTGGACCTTCTATACATATATATGTTCCGCCTAAATGTGATCTATAATTTAAAGATTTAGATGATTCAAAAATTTTTTTACTTAGATCATCACAAAACGGATCAGCCATACTTACATGCACTGTTATAGGACCATCAAAAAATGTATATTTCCTTAACTTCGTCATATCAATATATTGATTCGGAATTACAAAATCACCTGGCTTCATATTTTCATTTAAGCTTCCGACAGCTGAAACACTAATTACATATTTTGCACCTATTGATTTTAGAGCCCATATGTTAGCTCTATAATTAACCATATGTGGTGGAAATCTATGACCTTTTCCATGTCTCGGTAAAAACGCAACACTAACACCTTTTATATATCCTATTGTTATATTATCGCTTGGCTCTCCATATGGTGTATATACTTTTACTTCTTTAGCATCCTCAATTATATCTGCTTGATATAATCCTGATCCACCAATTATTGCTACATGAGCCTTAACATCTTTTGGAATTGAAAGTTGAACCGTCATCATATATCGCCATATTATTAATACAGGAATAGGTTTTAATTTTTGTATAAATCTAGTTGATGTGGTGAGAATTATGGTAAGATTTGCTTTAATAATAACTAGTGATACCGTTTATTATGGTAAGAAAAAAGATGAAATAACGCCTATTGTTGAGAAGATAATTAGAGAAAGTGGTCATGATCTTAAATTTAAAACAATAGTTAGAAATGATGAAGAAGAAATATTAAAATCATTAAATAATGCTATAAAGTTTTCTGATATAGTACTAATGACTGGAGGAACAGGCATATCTCCCAAAGATATAACGGTCGATACTGTAAAACAATTAGCTAGAGATGTTTTACCTGGTTTTGGAGAACTTCATAGATCAAAAAGTATAAACGAAATTGGGTATAGAGCTATATTGAGTAGGGCTAATGCATTCATTGTGAACAAAAGCTTAGTGGCTATAAGCCCAGGCAATCCATCTGCAGTTAAAATATCTTTAGAAATTTTGTTGCCTATAGCAAATCATATAGTGGAACAACTTAACGGAATTCCACACAATACATAGAAAAATAAAATTTTGGCATTGAATAATTATTTTTGCAAATAATACTATTAATTTTTAATAAAAAGATGCAAACATCTGTTTTCAAAAATTCTTATTAATCCTTAATACAAATCGTAATGTGAATAAAAATGCAAAATAGATATATGAAAGACATATATTTGTTAGCTTTAGTTAGATCAATAAGGAGTTTTAGCTTTGGTTATATAGCTTTTTTATTACCTTTATATTTGAAATTTATTGGTTTTTCGACAACACTTGTCGGTTTTTACGCATTAGCAGCAACTATAAGTAGCAGTATACTTGTTTTAATTAGCGGTTATTTAGGAGATTTATATAGCAGAAAAAAGACTTTAATAATTATGTCCTTTCTTCCTGCTATAGCTTACATTATTCTAATCATTTCTCATAATATTATAATTGCCTTTTTATCTTCAATGTTCGGGCTTTCACTTAGCCCTATGGGTGGAGGAGCAGGGGGAGGACCGGTAGCTCCATTACAAACAGCTATGGTTGCAAGTAGAACCAATAAAGAAGAAAGAACAAAAATTTATTCATATTTAACTATGATAGCTATTATAATGGCAATGTCAGGAAGTTTTTATCCAGTTACATTATAAAAGCATTCCCAAAAAAATTACTATTATTATTTATTCGATATTGCTATTGCATTATCTTTGTTTTCAATAATATTATTGTTCTTTATATCCGAGAAACCAGATAAATTTAACTACAAAGCAGATTTCATGCCAAAAAAATCTGCTAAAAACATAAGCAAAGTAGCAATAGCCGGCTTATTTGGAAGTTTGGGTCTTGGTATAGTATTGCCTTTATTGCCTTTATATTTTAAACATATAGGAGCTAATGATTATGAAATATCAATAATCTATGACCTTTCATATATGGCTACTTCTATAGCTCTCTTATTATCAAATAAACTACAGCATGTTTTTGGCTACATAAAAAGCATTTTAATTTTAAGATCTGTAGGATCTTTGCCTTTGTTCTTAATACCATTAATCCATTCAATAGTTATTGATGCAGGAATCTATATTTTGAGAACAGCATTTTATCAGGCCGCTTTGCCAATAAGGCAAAATGTCAGCATGGAATTGTATTCTCCAGAAGAAAGATCTAGAGGTAGCAGCATAACAGGTATAGCTAGGAGGTTACCATACGGCGCTGCCACCACAATTGGATCAATATTATTTCAAATCGGTATGTACTTTATTGCTTTTTTCGCTGCATCCATAATTTCTTTCCTTGACCCCATTCTTTATTATTTATTCTTCAAAGAAATTGATAATAAAAACAAATTAATTCCAAATTAATCTTAACTAGTAATTGCTTCAAAACGTAATTCTTCTTTTTTCACTGGACTTGATGTAGGAAATTGTGTTCTATCAGCATAATTATATGAATAATATTCTGGCTTTAGCCTCTCTACTATCAATTTATATGCTTTCTCAGGGCTTGTATGGTTCCCACAAGTATAAACGTCTACAGTTGCATATCTGTATTCTTTCCACGTGTGAACAACTATATGGCTTTCATTAACAAGTGCCATAACTGATACTCCACCTTTAATTCCTGGTATTTTCCAGCTCATTAACTGAATTAGAGTAGCGTTTGCAGCTTTAACTGCATCAAGAACTGTTTGCCTTATTAACTCTTCATCATCAGCTATTTCAGGTTTTAATCCATATAAACTACCGTAAACGTGCTTTCCAACAATGAAGTCCACACCACTACGTGACTCTTCATTCACTTCTAAGTTCATGCCCTCCTATTTTTCTATTGTAACTTGCAAAAAAGAGCCTTATTAAGCTATTCGTGCTTTACACTAATTTATTCTATTAACAGATCTCTTAATTGTTATAATATTCTGTATTACTAAAATTTTTTGGTAAAAGACATCAAAATAATAAAACTATTAAAACTAAAAATATAAATTAATTAAAATTTATAGTAATCCTTTTAAACATTTTTATCCAACATAAAATTTAAGGCGATTAGGTATGCCAGATATAGATGATCCAGAATTAAAGGAAATATTATCAAGAAAAGCAATAGAAATAATTAAAGAGTCGTCTAAAAAAAATGAAGAAATTGTAACAGAACCTGTAGAATTGAATGACAGTAATTTTGAAGAATTCATATCAAAAAATAAAGCAGTGGTCGTTGATTTTTGGGCTCCTTGGTGTGCGCCATGCCATATACTTTCTCCTATGCTTGAAGATTTATCTACAAAGTATACTGATATTAGATTCGCAAAAGTAAATGCAGACGAGTCTCCAGTAACAGCTAGCAAATATTATATAATGAGCCTACCGACAACTATGTTATTCTTTAATGGAGAAGCTGTTGATAGAATAATAGGAGTAGTTCCTTACGAGGTTCTTGAGGAGAGAATAAAATGGTTGCAAGCAAAGTTGTATTGATTGGTATTGATGCATTAAGTTATGGAGAATTTATGAAGTGCAGGCCAAAAACTTTATTGTATTTATTAGATAATTCATTTAGAGGTGTAGTTGAAAACAATCCGCCCCAAAGTCCTATATCATCTTGGCTTTCAATACTTAGTTTAAAAAAAGTCGATTCAAACAAATTTGATAGTAATATTTCTGATTTGTCTTTAGTAAAGCTAATAAATCCAATATTAATTAATATACCTATTATGAATCCAACTTACGGAATTTTTAATATTAAATTGGATCAAAATGTTCCTTATCAAGAAGAAATAGATGGTGTCATGAATGAAATAATAGAAAACTTAAGTGAAGGACCAATAATTGCCGGAATCACAGCTTTGGAAAGAATTAATGATAGAATATGCGATATATATAATTACATAGATAGAATGCTATTAAATGTATTAAGAAACACTGAAGAATTTATTGTATTTTCACCCTATGGCATGCCAAAGAAGAATTTCTATGAACCATATGGAGTATACCTATCATCTCGGCCAAGACCCAATGAACACGATACAGTTAAACTATGGGAAATAGGCCAAATATTTGCCGACATAGTTAAAGGAAATAATAGACAAGAGGATTTCTAATTTAAAGTCTTATTTTTATCGTAAAAAATTAAATAATACCATAATTATTTGAAACCAGTCATCAATGATCTCGCAGCCAGTATTACCGGGTCCCAACTTCTTGATATTGCAGGCATATACGCATGTTCTAAATAAAATAAATCATATAAGGTGTTTGATTTCATTATAGCTAAGGCTATCATATCAATTCTGCCTAAAACCTCTTCACCACCTATTATTTGAGCCCCTATAATTTTTTGTGATACTTCATCTGCAATTAGCTTTATGATAATGTCTTTTCCTCCAGGATAATATCTAGCTCTTGTTTTAGATCTTACTATAGTTGACATTGTCTTAAAACCATTTTTTATAGCTTCACTTTCAGTTAATCCTGTTTTTGCAATAAAATAATCATTATATTTTGTTATGGCAGTTCCAACAAGACCTGGAAACTTATAATATACGCCTCCTATATGATTGCCTGCAGTAAAACCCATTTTGCCTGCAACAGGCGCAAATGGTTGCCAATCAGGTTTTCCTGTTATAATGTTTTTTGATTCAGCTACATCTCCAACTGCATATACATCTTTCATATAGGTCCTCATATATTCATCGGTCTTTATGGCTTTTGTTTCTCCAATAAAATTGTTTTTCATGACTAATTCTGTATTGGGCATTACTCCTATTGCTACTATTGTTCCATCGACTTCGTATCTGTTTTTATTGGTTATAACTATTCTTCCTCCTTCATTTATTTCTAAGGTTTCTTCATTTAGTTTCACTAATAGATCTTTAGAAACCATATTGTTAATGTAATATGCCATATCTTCATCAAGTATTTTATTTAATAAGTATGAATGCTTATGAATTAATATAACTTGTTTTTTATTTTTTGCTAATGCTTCCGCCATCTCTATTCCTAAAATACCTCCACCTATTATAGCTATTTTGTTTAATTTCATTATTTTATCTCTAACATCTCTTGCGAATGCAGGGTGATGTACATAGAAAATCCTAGATTCATTATCATAATTAATTTTTTTAGGCTTTGAACCAGTTGCTAATACCAAGTAATCATATTCATACTTGTAAACCTTACCATCGTTTACAGTATAAATTATTCTATTATCAAAATCTATATCAGTTACCTCATGGTTAATCTTTACATTCACGTTCCTTTCCTTTTCAAATTCCTCCGCTTTGTATGCTGCTAGTAAATTCTCGTCATCAAATAACCCTTCAATATAATATGGCAATCCGCATGGCGCATGACTTATTAGGTTTGTCTTCTCAAAGACTATGATATTCATAGAAGGTTTTCTTCTTCTAGCCCATGATGCTGTAGTCATCCCTGCGTCTCCCCCTCCGATTATTATTAGCGTTTCTTGTTTCATACCTCATCCCAAAATTAATTAAAGAAGGAGAAAAATAAAGCATAATACTAATAAAGTTTCAAACAATTTTTATTATCCTTTCTAATAATATGTAATAATATATAAATTGACAAACGAAAGGCAAGCCTCGCCCTTCTAGGTGAGGTAACATTTTAAGTTATTAAATGCTTTAAACTATTGTGGAAACAATTAAAAGCATGGATAAGCCCATAATGGACGTATTAAACTCGGTCCGTGTCTCTGCACAGATAAATACCTGAATCCCTAGAACTGGTAACACAGGTTAAATCTCAATGATGAGGGATGATAGGCTGAAGACCCAGCCAGTGATTACAGCTGGACTAATAGATCGGGGTTTTATATCACACACTCACTAGCTATGAAGTCATAAAGATGAAGGCAGTAAACCATAAGCCTCTGAACCCCTAAGGGAATCCTTGCCCTTTACGGATAAGAGGAGGTCGATTCCAGCCCAAATGATAGCATAGTTTATCCAATTTCATGTCTTCTCTTTTAAAGGCAACTGAGCTATATCTAAATTATAAAAATTCGATAAAATTTACACATTTTCTTTTTATAATCATCTAAATTTAATTCCATGTGTATTACCTCACACATATAATGCCTTCTTTAATCACTTTTGTCTTGATTTAAAATTTTTAGAGAAAAAATTTTAGCTTGTTTTTGATTAGTGTTTAATTTGTGGGTAACATTAGCATGGCACAACTTAAAAGAGAATCTTTAGGTTTTTTAGGACTTGTGTTTTTAAGTATAGCAGCTATCTTTCCTGGAAGTATATATATTGTTAGCTCAACAACTTCATTAACTTATGCAGGAATAACAGCTCCTCTCACTTTTATTATTGGTACATTAATGATGCTAACAAACGTTGTTGCAGTTTATATTTTCTCTACAAAAATCGCTAGCGCAGGCGGATTTTATAAATTCGTTGAGAGTGCATTTGGAAAATCACCAATCTCTTCTACAACTGGTTTAATTCAATTTTTAGGCCAATTATGTCCAGTTATTATATCAGCAACAGTTTTTGGATGGCTAATACCAGTTACTGCAAGTTCTCTTTTTAATGTGACTTTGCCATATTATATCCCATTTTTAGCAAGTCTTGCAGTTATAATATTTGTGTTTGTAGTAAGTTACCTTGGAATTCACTTATCAAGAGATTTTGCTGTTGCATCAGGTATAGTTCAAATTATAGCTATATTGGCAGTTTCATTATATGTTATATTTAAATCACCTTATAACACTATACAAGTATTTAATATAAAGCTTTCCCCAAGTGGTCTTTCAGGCTTTTTCCTTGGAACTATCGTAGGTCCATACACTGCATATATAGGATATTCTTCAGTTGTTCATTTCGGAGAAGAAGCAAAATTACCCAAAGAAACTATCAAGAAAGCTATATTGGTTTCACTTATATCATTAGCCGTATTTGAAACATTAGTAATGTACGCGATTACAATTGGTGTTCCTCCATCAGATTTAAGTAATTTGGCAAGTTCATTTGCACCTGCCCTCGTTGTAACATCAAAATATCTTGGCATCTATATAGCACTTGCTGTCTTAATAATTGCTCTATTTGGGCAAATAACATCTCCATTAGTATTTGGAAATGCTGCCGAAAGAGTATTATTTTCTTTATCTAGAGACGGAATTTTACCAAAATTTCTCTACAAAGTTCATGAAAAATACGGCTCTCCATCAAATGCTAGTATTGTGGTGTTTTTAGTAGCACTTTCAGCTTCATTAATTACTCAAGTAATAATGGTTTATTATTATGGTGTTTTGCAAGGTTTCTTTTACACAGTAGTGTTTTGGGCTTTAATAATGACGGTTATGAATCTTGGATACCACGCTATAGTAAATCAATCACTCGCATTTTTGACAAAAAAAATTAAAAGATTTATCTATATTAAAACATTTAATAGTTCCAACTATTGGCACCATACTTTCTATAATTGCATAATATTATTCCTTCTTAGGTATTGGATCACCACTTATTTACACCATACCATTTATCATAATATGGGTAATAGCTTCAATAATATACTCTATTTACATATTTAAGAAAAAAATTTGATTACTTCTATTTGTTAAATTTTAAAATAGTTTTTTCTATAGCTCTCGTACCGAATTCGAAATCATCATCATCGATTAAAACAGGAGGTGTTATTTTAAGAACCCTTCCCTCTCCTACTAAGTTACAAACAACTCCTTGTCTAATCAACTCTTCTCTGAATATTTCATTGAAGCCGTCGTCAACAGTTTCCGATAAACCGTGAAGTTTATATACTTTGTATGTGAATTTAATTATGGTACTGAACGATG
>NZ_JBMFIW010000009.1:0-16887 GCF_049974385.1 Caldisphaera sp.
CAGATAAAACTATAGAAGCGTTTAAGGGATTGTGGTTCCATACAGGTGATTTAGGTGTATTTGATGAAAATGGCTATCTATACTTTGTAGACAGAGCAAAAGATGCTATAAGGAAAAAAGGAGAAAATATTTCATCTTATGAAATAGAACAAACTTTATTAAAATTTGACAAAATAAAGGAAGCTGCAGTTATCCCTGTTCCTTCCGAAATAGGAGAAGATGAAGTTATGGCAGTAATATCGTTAAAAGAAAAGGTTAATCCTGAAGAAATTATCGACTTTTGCCTAGAAAACATGCCTAAATTCTGGGTACCAAGGTATATTAGATTTGTAGATTCCTTACCAAGAACTCCAACAGGAAGAATAGAGAAATATAAATTACGCAATCAAGGTATAACTAATGATACCGTAGATATGAATTTATATATAAAACAAAAATTACAATCCACTAGAAGATGATCAATATGGAAAAGGTATTAACAGAAATTATCGAAAACATATTAATAGTGACTTTAAATGACCCAAACAATAGAAACGCTGTTGATTTTGATATGGCTAATGAACTTGAAAAAATATGGATAAATTTTGAGAAAAACGATAACCTTAACGTAGCTATAATAACTGGCTCAGGAAATAATTTCTCGGCAGGCGCAAATCTATACGATGTTAAAAGATTATTGAATAGGGTTGAAAATCCTAATGGTCCTCTAGGCTTTACAAGATTAATAATAAATAAACCGGTTATAGCAGCTATAAATGGCTATTGTGTTGCAGGAGGATTAGAAATAGCCTTATGGGCTGATATAAGGGTTGCAGGAAAGAATTCAAAGTTTGGATTTTTGGAAAGAAGATTTGGTGTCCCATTAATAGACGGAGGAACTCAAAGGCTTCCTAAAATAATAGGTTTGGGAAGAGCATTGGATCTTATTTTAACTGGTAAGCTAATAGATGCACAAGAGGCATATCAAATAGGTTTAATAAATTATTTAGTAGAAGATGATGAAGTATTAAACAAAAGCATTGAAATAGCTAAAATGATAAGCAGTTTTCCACAAAACACGTTAAGAAACGATAGACTTTCCGTTTATGAAGGTCTAGGAAGAAGATTAAGCGATGGATTAAACATTGAGATGAAATACGGTATAGACTCTATAAAAACTAATGAGTTGATAAATGGGAGTGAGCTTTTTAAAAAAGGATTAGGAAGACATGGAGAAATAATTAAATAATTTACATTTTTATTAAATAAAGACCTTAGTTTAAAGATTTAAGTTAATGTATCAGGTCTAATTCTTTCTTAATTCGCAATAACAAATTATTAAAATCAAACCCTTGCAAATTTATAATTATCAATAAATTATTAAAGTCAAATTTATAATTATGCGCCCTCAGCAATTACTGCAACCTCGTACCACTCTAATTCTTTTTCATCTTTTTTGCTAACATCAATTATTATTTTCTTTTCCTCTTTACTATATACTAGATTACTCATATTTTTTCACCTGTTTAATATACTATCTGACGAAGCCTTATAAGTTGCTGCACTAGATAAAATAGACAGAAGTCTAAATAAAATTATTAATTAATATTTTAAATAAAAATATAAAAATAAAAGTCGTGAATTCTTTTGCTGAAATAAGTTTCCTATTAATCTTAAATTTAGAAGAACATATAAAATACCAAAAATTAATCTTATTTTTAAAATAATCTAAATCTTTATTAAAAATTAGATTGCAAATCGTCGCTGCTCAATTCATTTTCTTTACTTCTCCACTCAGATATTAAATCGAGATCGCTACCTAATTTTTTGCTGTCGCAAAGCTCTATTTTTACTAATGCGGGTAATTTAGCCATACTTCCTATTATTATTGCTTCTCCAGGGTTTAAACTTGGTAATAAACCAGCTAAATCGTCGCTTAATTCCTCACTTGCTTCTTGAACATATTTTATATCCTGCGGTTCAACCATTTTTAAAATTATTTTATTATTAGTTTGGCTCAATACATCAGAGTTAACGTTTTTCGGTCTTTGACTTACTAAAATAAGGCCGACCCCGAATTTTCTTCCTTCTCTTGCTACTCTTGAAGCCCAATACAAGCTCAAAGTATCGCCATTGTTTGGTATTAATACGTGAGCTTCTTCTATTACGACAAATAATGGAACAGGATAACCATTTTTACCTCTTTTAGATAGCTTTCTTTGCTGTAAAATTCTCCTTAAATAATGACTAACAACAGCATCTGCTCCTATCTCGTCTAACTCACTTAAATCAAAAACTGTTAACTTTCCAGGCTCTATTATTTGCTGTAGATTCAAAGGAGTATTAGAATCTAAAACTTCTCCATAGTAATCTTCGATATCATCTAGTTTGTTTAGAACACCATAAACATCTTTTTTAGTTTGACTATCAGCTTTTTTATCATCTAGTTTTTCTCTTAATTTCTCCATGAACTCAGCTACACTTATCTTGTTTTGCTTTAGCTCCTCTTTTGTCTCATTCCACGCTTTTCTTAAAACTCTTTCTTGATTTATTGCATTAACTGGAAATCTTGCTAAATCTTTAAGCTCACTAAATTCCATTACCGCTGGATTTATAGTAGGCTTGATAACTTTACCTTTATTACCTAGGTTTAAGTTACCATATTCTCCATGCATGTCAAATAAAACAACCGTACCTCCTAAATCATTAACTATTTTTTTAGCAAGAACACATACAGTATTGCTTTTTCCACCTCCTGTTACTGCAAGAATTGCTAAATGCCTTTGTATTTTATTTACATTTATTTTATAGTCAACTTCTATATTTGAAATAGCTAAAGACGATAACTTACCAATTGCTATCCAACCTTGCTCCTCTGGTCCTCCAAAAATATCTTTTAAATCTTCTTTTTTAGCCAAATAAACATTTGTACCTGGCATTGGAGGTATCTTAGGAGATTCTATTAATCCTTTTTTTAATGTCTCTAAATAACTAAGCCATCTTACAGAACCTTTAAGATAAGATTCCTTAACTAGTTCTCCATGCGATATAGCAGAAATTACAGAACCTACAGATTCAGGATCAGTAACGCTCTGAGGTAAAAGCCTACTTCCTGATATTAATTTTTCTACTATACCTAAAACACAACCTCCAGGAGTTTCTACAGTCAAATACATACCAGCTGATAACCTTACGCCTTGGTTATCTTGATTATTTTCTGAAAATATAACTAAGCTTTTCTCAGGCTCGCTTTCTCCCACAATCCACCCTAACGGAATCTCACTACATCCCATAAATATCACCCTAAAAATAAAGCATTGTTCTTTCTCTTACTTCACCTTCTAACCCACAAATCTTAATTAATGATTCCATATCATCATATGTTATCACAGCATGATGATGCGCTAAAACAAGAGGTGTTGGATATCCTCTTTGAAGAGGAATTGAAATAAGCTTTGATAATAATTCTTGGGCCAGATCTTCATAATTTTTCACATTTTTTTGCGTATCAAATAAAAACTCTATTTGTAATATAGGTCCACCTGTTGATAATCTAGCGTACAATTTCAAAACTCCTAACCTTTTTTCATAAAAATCTGAAATACCATTTATATCGGGGAACATTTTATCCCCCTTTCTTTCACCAGTTATATTATATGAACCGTACCTTATACTATCTTCCCATATCAAATAACCTGGAGTTGAAGGATATGCCCTTCTAATTATATGAACGTCAGGTAAATTGCCCTTACAAAAATCCCTTGATCTACTAGTTTTAGTTATAAATGTTGGGATTGAATTGCTTTCCCATATTTTTTCAATAAGAATTTTATATGAATACAATTTTTCCAATATTTCCAATGCAAGATACCAATCTGAGTCATCCAAGATATACCCATTTAATGCTCTTTTCATTAAAAGCTCAGGCATTTTTGGATGACTTACATTTTCACTTATCAATTCCCCTATATCTTTTATATTTCCTTCACTGTTATCTTCTATCTTTTCCTTAGCTATTTCTAATAATGAATTTAGCATATAGCCGTTCTTTATCGAAGATAAAGGCCTCCACCAAGCTATTATTGGCACTATACTTCCATCAAATAAAAATATGCCATTATTTGGCACCGAATTTAATGAGGAGCTTGCTTCTAAAATTTCTCTATATAGAGAAACTCTTGACATTGAATATTTTGGAGGCAATAATAAACCAAAAAAAGCTCTTTCTTCAGCTTTGTCTCTAATATTTGTATTATTAAACACCTTTGAGTATGACTTTACTGCATAGATAGTAAAAGTCTCAAACTCAGAAACTACATCCCCTCCATCTTCTGCTGAATACTCAATGATATCTCTTTTTTCTGGTAGTTCTTTCCAATCTATTTTGCATTTATTCTCATAAGGAAATTTTTTTATTATATTTAATATAACGTCTTTATTTTTTAAAACTGAATTAACTAAATTTGATTCCATAATCTCACCTGAAACTCTCTTCATTTTGGCATAAGACTTTTGATACACCTTCTTCTTTCTTTATACTACATATCTGATCTATACTATCCATTATATCACTATGATGACTTATTAAGAGCAATTGATATACCGGAGGAGGAACTTCACTTGTTTCGCTTTCGGTCAATTTCCCTAAAACCTCCACCAAGATCTTCCTTCTTTGCTCATCCAAGCTTTCAGTTGGCTCATCTAATGCCAAAAAGCCTATTTTAGCTTGAATTATTTTATTTAGAGCAATTATAAATGCTAATGCTATTACATTTTGCTCTCCACCACTTAAAATAGATATAGGTCTTTCATTACCTTCTCTATCTATAACGTAAACTCCTAAATTCCCTTCACTATTCTCTCTTATTTCTATTCTAGAATAATCGAGACCAAACCTAGAAAAAACATTATTCATTTCATTCTCTAATGAAATTAATGCATTGTTATATAAAGACCTCTGGATTTTGTCAAAAATATTTATTGATGCAAGTCCAACTGTCACTTTCTTTTCTATTTCATCTAAGGCATCTATTTCGTTTTTTAATCTAATTAAGCTATCTTCATTTGCTTTCTTTTCACCTTCTAAGGCGCTTATTTCTTTTATTAATTTTTGATATTGATTTTCTAAATCATCAGCCTCTTTCTTTAATTTCTTTATTTCTTCTTCTATTCCCACCATAGAATTTATCTTAGAATTAATTTCATCAAATTCTATAACTTTTTCATCTAACTCTTTTTTCTTATTAATTAGCTCTTGCTCATATTTCTCTTTATCTTCTTTATACTTATCCAGTAAATTAATCTTTGATTCTGCATCCTTAATTTTACTTTTAGCTTCTTCCATAGTTTTAGAATTCGTTTGCCTCAATAATGTTTTTTCAATTTCTTTAATTTTATTTTTAATTTCATTATAACTTGCAACCTTTTTCTCATATCCCTCCAACTTTTTAGAAATATCTTTTATATCTAAATTAATAAATTTAAAATATTCTAAAGCGCTTATATATTCATTATGTCCTCTCTCTAATTCATCGAATTTTTTCTTAATTTCATCGAATTCCTTTGTTTTGTTTTCTAGTTCAGAGCTTATTAATAAAAGTTTTTTCTCAGATACTTTCATTTCATCACTTATTTCATCACTTATTGATTTAAGTTCGTTGATTATATTTAATAATGATTTCAATTCATTTTCAATTAGCTTTATTTTATTATTTAATTCTATGTCTTCTTTATTAAGTTCTTTTAGTTCATTTTCATGCTTCTTAATTTCTTCAATATAGCTATTTTTCAAATCACTTATAGTTTTGCCTGTTAATTTGCTATGACAAACTGGGCATTCGCTGCTCTCTCCAGGCTTTTCTAAAACAGTTATATAGTTTTTCATTACTTTAATGTTATAATTGATAGTACTTATTTTATTACCTATCTCTTTTTCCTTTTCTTTATTTACTTCATTTTCCTTTTCCAACTTTTCATAATAATCTTCTAATTTTTCTATAATACTTTTTAAAGAATCTGCTATATCCTTAGATGCTTTCAAAACATTAATATCAACTAAATTCTTTAATAATTTTTCATTAATATTTAAAATATTGTTAATTTTATCTCTTTTCTTATTATAATTTTTATTTATTTCTTTTATACGTGCAAGATCGATCTTCATCGAATCTATTTCTTTTCTTAATTCTTCAATTTTCTTACTTAATTCCTCGTATTCCTTCTCAATTTCACTATTTTCTGACATTTTTTCATAATAATGTTTTATATGTTCTAGTTGATTTATTTCATTTTCAAGACTTCTATTCTCATCAACCAATTTATCATAATCTTCAACAAGATTATGCATATTTGCAATTGGCCTAATTTTTTCTATTTCAGCGATTTTAAAATCCAAAGATTTTATTTCAGATTTTATGGAATTTATATCAGATTTAATTTTATTTATTTCAGATTTTATGGAATCTTTTTTAGATTTCAAAACGTTTAATTCAATAATTTTGTTTTGCAAACTTAACAATTCGTTATTAATTTCTTCTTTTTTATTTTCAATAATAATTTTTTGTGTTTCTTTTTCTCTTACATTTTTAATAATTTCATTCAATTTTTTATTTATATTAGTTATTTCATTTTTTTTCTTTTCAATAACTTCTTTCAAATTATCTCTATGCCTTTGTTTTATATTATAAATTCCAACGCTTTCTTCATTTTTATTAGGCTTAACATCTATTTCTGTTAAATTTTCTTCAACTTCTTTATATAATTTTATTCCCAAAGCACTTTCTATCAATTCCTTAAAGTCTTTTCTAGAGTCACTCATTTTACTTGCTATATTGCTCAAAATATTTTGCTTAACTATAATTGAGCTCTGTAAAAAATCGCTTACATCAGGTAATGATTGCATGTTCAAATATTGCTTTAAAATATTTTTGTAATCTTCGACCTTTGATGCTTCAACCTTGCCATTTCTTTTTAAAGTGACTTCTGTATTTAATCCATCCTTGCCTCTTCTTGTTAAATATACAATGAGCTCTAATGTATTATTTCCTTCTAATTCCCTTAATTTAACTGTTACTGTTGCCTTACTTGAATTAGTTTTTATCAAATAAGATCTGTCTCTCCAAGGTTTTAGAGTCAACGCAAAGAATAGAGCTTCTAGTATGCTACTTTTTCCAGCTCCATTTTCACCAACTAATGCCATGCTGCCTGGTGAGAAATTTATTTTTGTATCTTCATGACTTAGAAAGTTTTTTAATGATATTGAATCAATAATATAATATCCCATTATTCTAACACCTTTTTTAGCTCTTCAAAACTGCTTTCCGATAGCTTGGATAACAATTCATTTACTCTATCCTCATTTTTTTCAAATGCAGCATCTCTTAATTCTATTAACAGTCTAGCTGTGCTTTCTTTAATTTTAAATTCATTAACCATTATATTTACTGGATCTAACACGCTTTTGCTCAAAGATTTTACTGAATGAGATTCTTCTATATCTTTATTTATTCTTTCTAATAAAGGTATTATAACTAGGTTTTCTTCATTTTTCACTTTTTCTACGTTTTGTAAAACTATCTTCGAATATACGTTTTTTGGTATGCTTATTTTTAAATAAATAAGAGGGTTCTTATCATTTTTTTCTAATGATCTTTTCTCAATATCAACTATACTTTTTATTTTATTGTAAATTTCCTTTTCATTCATTATTTCCAGTTCTTTTACAACATTTTTTCTTACCTTTATATCTATCTCTTGAATATCAGGGACATCTGTAGAAAGATCTATAAGTAACGGACCTCTCTTATTGGATAATCTTGCTTCATTAGACTCTATTGGGTATAATGACCCAGGATATGCATAATATTTTTTTTCTTTGCTAATCCACCTTCTGTGTATATGGCCCATTGCTATATAACTTGCTTCTGGCAGTTCATTTACAGAAACCAAGGCATCTTGAGGAAATATTGGTTCTATAGAAAAGTGTGCAACGAAAACACTCTTTCCACTAACCTTTTTTATTGCTTCATTATAATAAGGCAGTAATTCTTTAGCAAGTTGCCTTCTAAAATCTAAATTAGCTTTTCTAAATGGATATACAAATATGTTTAATTTGTTAACTGAAATTGTTGTATTCTTAACAATTTCTTCGTAAGTTTTTTCCTTAGGCATTGTTTTATCTGATGATCTTGACTCATATACAGGTGCATAAACTTTATCTACAGCTGAAGAAATTACTTGCAATATTGTTGATTCTCTTCTCCCTGGTGTATCGTGCTCTCCATGAGCTAATATTATAGGTATCCCCGAGTTAGTTAATTCTTTAAACCTTTGTATAACAAATTTTAAAGAATCGTTATCTGGCTTTGGACTATCAAATAGGTCTCCAGATATTATGAATGCATCAGGCTTTTCTTTTTTTATCATTTCAACAGATTGATCAAAGGCCTCTTTTATATCATCATAAATGGTGTTTTCATTATATGGTCTAGCGCCAATGTGAAGATCTGACATATGAACGATTTGCAATTTTTGAACCTCCTTTATTTTATTTATATGTATTACCTCTTAAATATTATTCCATGTCAGAATTCAAATAGGACTGCGTAATTAAAATAATTAAAATATTATTTTATTAATATTTTAATTATTAAATCTTATTTAATTGTAAAATAAAGAACAATGATATTAATGAACCAATAAATCCAATAGACATAATTAATGATAGCCAGTTATTTGATAAGCCCGATAAAACAAAATTTATACCTGAAATACCTGCCATTAAAACAAATAACCCTTCTACAAAGGATAAAATCAAAATTTTGTTATCTTTTTTAATCGCTGATATAACTAGCATAGCAATAGAAACCATGCCTATTATTATTCCAAGCATCATATGAAAAGATAAGAGAGGTATGATGCTAAAAACGTACATCATATAACCCATCATAAAAGGATAGCTCGAATAAGGTTGTACATTCATTGGCGCAAACAAATTTATTATCATTCCTGTTATAAATTGTACTGCTAATAAAGATATCTGAACTACTATTAACGCTAATGATATAGTGCTCTTATTCATTTTCATTCAATTCCTATCCCATATTATAATAAATCATTTATATATATTTCTTAATACTTAAAATAATTTTAACACTATGCATTGCACGAAGATCCATAATAATATTTGCAGGAAAAACAATCAACTGTAATTTCGAAAAGATATTGTTTGAAATTATGCAAATATAATTAAATAAACTTTTTATTCTTTTTTTGCTTTGATTCCCATGGCAATATCATCATATCTCAATATCCTAAATCCCACGCTTTTCAGCCTGCTAGATATTCTAGAAGGAAAACTTTTTCCTTTAACTCTACCAGGCTCTCCAGTATAATGAAACAAAATTCCATTCGGTTTTAATGCTGATAACAAATTTCTATAAAATTCACTTGAATATAACATACTTGTAGAAGAAGTAAACCTAGGAGGATCATGTATAATTATATCAAACTCATTATAAAAATTTTTTATAACATCTATAGCATTTCCTAAAACAATTTTTATCTTTTCTGAGTTCAATTCCCTGCTCCATGGATTCCTCTCTGCAAGCCATAAAACGTTTTCATCCATTTCTATTGTCACAACTTCCCTTGCACCAAGCTTTAAAGAACTTATAGCTGTATAGCCTAATCCAGTCCCAATTTCTAAAACCCTAGTACCTTTTTTAACCCCAGCTACTGAAGTCTTCCTTTTTGCATCATCTATCGGGGAAATACCCTTAATTCTATGCATATGTATTCCATTAATTTCCAAAGTAACAAAGTTAGATCCTTCTAAAGGAACTAGCTTATAATAGTTTGTTTGTGTTCTGATTTCAGCTTCTTGATACCCTTGATCAATCAAAATTATTGATCTTCTATTAATATGAGCCTTTAAAATATCATAATCAATTTCAAATATCTTATTATTGAATTTTATCTCTATTTTATTATTGAATTTATTTATATAATCAGGCTTATCTCTGCCACAGTTTATTGTAGATAAACTTTCATTAGTTATATTGCTTGATTCGTTAGGTGTTAATGCTATGCCCTTGAATGACTCGAATTCGAATATTTCCAAATCCATCACATGATATCAAGCTAATAGTGAGTTCTAATAAAGTTATTTAAACCACCAGTAAAATACCGAATCTTCTGCATTTATTGGATTTTCTTGGTAAGATATTTGATTGTTATATGCATACATATATGGCTTTATAACCCATTGCAAATTTGGCTGATATTCGTAGACATATAAGTAGAGATTTATAGCTATTTGCTCTGCTTCTTTATAATATAACTGTGCCATAGTGCTATTACCTTTTAATGCCGCAGAATTGGCTAAAATCAATAAATTGTTTAATTCATTATATTCAAGAGACTCATTCTGGAATAAGTTTGCCAAAAAAGTATTACCCTGTGAAGCAAAATATTTACTTAAGTTCTCAAAATAAGAAACATTCCATCCATTAGGAGCTGGATAATCGCCGGTTTGTAAATACAAAGCATTTGTAAAATCGCTTGCTAATGGATAATCCGGAACCCATTCTAAATTATATATAGGCATGGGATTTTGCCCAGGTATTTGATATGACATTATAGTTGTCTGTGTCATATATAATGGTTGTGCATTTATATTTGGATCCATTTCATGTAATGCCTGTGACCACATTTCTGCAGCTGTAAAATCAACAGTATCACCGCTTGATACTATTATTGGGAAGTTAACTGTTATATTGTAAAAACCTGATTCTTCCATTAATTGCTTTGCATAAGTTAAATTAAATGTTGGGCAGCCTGTTAATTCTGATGGTGGAATATAATAAGGTAAACCAGGTATAATAGCACCGCAAATAGGATCTCCAAAATTAAAATGATACCTTACATTACCTAAAATGTTGTTAAAGAATTGCGTATAATTAAATGCATAAGCAAATGCTTCTCTAACCAATGGATTTGCAAAATAGTATGAAGGTATACTATAAGATGGGTTTAAAGAAGATAAAATACTGGTGCTTATATTTGAAGTAAAAGCAAAAATATATTCGTTTAGACTTGGAAATTCGTATAAGGATGCTTGCCCTTCGGATTCAAGCTTTTCTATTGAAGGCATGTAGTTTGATGGTAAAAATGTTACTATATCTGCTTGTCCTGATGAGAACATTTCATATGCAGTATTTGGATCTTTAACCCAATAAATTATTATAGTATCATTTGGTTTTGGTATGTATGTTATATTATTAGGCCAATATGGGTTTGGCTTTAATACAACGCTTTGACCTGGGGTATAAGATGATATCATGTATGGTCCAGAAGATATTGGTGACCATTGTATTATTGTGTTATAATTACCTTCGTTTGCTTGTTGTTCATATTGGTAAAAGCCTGAAGGAGTGAAATTAATGCCTGCACCTATTTGATTTAACCATTTGGCATCTAATATACCCGTTCCTTCAGGGTCTGCCAATGCTGTAAACAAGAACTGTGGAGAGGCAGGCCTTGATAAATGCAAAGTTACTGTATCTGTTTGATTATTATATGTTATTGCATTCATTATTTCTTCAAATCCTTGCGTATCGTTTGGTGATGTTATAACTGAAGTAAATGGGGTATAATTTGGTATTAGATATTGGGTTAATATCCAACCTGGTGTGCCTGGTGTTCCTCCTGCAAACAAAACATCCCTTATTAATGAATACCATACATCGTATGCTGTTATCGGATCTCCGTTTGAGAAGTATAAACCTGGTCTTATCTTAAATATGTAAATAGTATAATTAGGTGAAATCGCTCCATACATATATCTAGCTGTTACATCAGACCAATTGCTAACTTTTGGTAAATATGCTGCTGCCATTGGTAAAAATGATGAAGTTGAAGAACCATTATATATAACTAATGTAGAATATATGTTCAAAAGCTCTTCAAAACCAACAGTATCGTAATCTATTTGAGGATCAAAGCTATATGGTCCTCCAGGTACGTTTTCTGCAGATATAATTAATTTAGAATTTGGTGTATCAAAGTAAGTTGTAAACAATGCGAATTTTTCTCCATTTCCTGATACTGCAACTGTTTGATATGTTGTATAATTATATGTTTTTCCTGATGATACGTTTTTAGTAACAATTGTTAATGATATTGCATATAAACCCGGTTTATTATAAACAACTACTGGATTATATAGTGGTAATAGACTTGTTTGATTAGCTATTATTGTTTCTGTTGTTCCATTACCAAAATTCCATATATATTCATATATTGTCATGTTTTGACCTGATGGTGGCTGTAAAAAGCTACCAATCAAATAAATTTTTTGTGAAACATTAAATAGAGGAGCAGTTGGATTTTCTGTTGAGTTAAAAGTTATAGTGGGGACAGTTAAATATTGAGACAAATTATATGATATGTTTGGAGTAATTATAATCCTCATTAAATTTTGAGAAGAGGAACCAATAAGCTTACCATCTTGATAAACATTATAATATATTAGGTAATCTCCAGGATATTTGTAATATAAATTAACATAATTATAAGATGTGTTTATTGCGTATCCGTTTCCTGCATATAATATGGCAAAATCTTTTGCATTGATATTATAATTAGGTATATATACGCTTAAGTTTTGTCCTGCAACTGAAGTTAAAGACGTTGGAGATGCAGGCTTTAATGCTATAACTTTTATCTTGGTATTAGTTTGTGTAGAAATTAAATAAAAATGGTAAAATGCAAGCAAGGAAAAAATTATAATAATAGCAAATGTAGCAATGTAAGTATAATTTAACTTTGCACCCCGAATTCTATTATATTGGTTCATCTTATTTATGCATCGCCCAATAAATTTATTTTCTGCTAGTTTAAAAACATTTTTAAAGCATTTTATTGTAAAAAATATAAGAGAATTTTAAAACTAGATTTATTTTATATTATTTGGCGTAATACTTTGTTTTACTTATTTTGAATTATCTAAAATAATTGACTAAATTTCGATCTTTATTAATTGCTTGAATTCTTTAGTTAAATTATTGCTTAATATTTCATCTTTATTATAAACAGCTAAATCAAAGTCTTTGATAGAAATACTGGTATCATTTAAATCAAGCACGAGCTGTATATTAATTATAACATCCTTAGGAATATTATATTTCTCTACTAATATTCCATATAAATTTTTATTTAAATCAGTTAAAAATTGATTTACAAGTTTAGGATCAACCTTTTTCTCTTTATAAAATTTACGAAAAGCAGCATTTGTAACTCTACGCAACTTAAGGGCATAGCCGCTCATCCTTACAGGCCCAGTTTTTAATAAAATTTCCATAATAATCACCCGCTCCTTCTATCCCATTATATATATGTATATAGAATTATTTATTTTTTTAATAAACTTAAGATAAACTTTACTAAATTTTTCTTGATGTTAAATTAAGAATTAGTTCTTACTTATTACATTTAAATTTTTTATAACTATAACGAAAAAGCGGTGGAAAAATGAAGACAAAACAAATCATGATGAAGGCCTGCATGACATATTTAAAGACGCTGGAGCTTATCAAGTAATAAGGATAAGAAGATTTATAGGAAGGGCCCTTGCCGGAATTGCTTTATCAAATAATATAGGAGGTGTCCTTATAGAATCAACGGAAAGCAGTTCAAATGCTGTTAAAAAACAATGGTTATGCTTTAGGTTTCTTTAAAGTAGAAAAAGGATCTAAATGCGAAGGAATGAAAATTTCAGATATACCTAGCGGTTTAGTGCCTATATTAATAGAGAAAAATAATTATTTTACTCCATATTTTTCTAGAGACTTCATTCTTGAGGCAGAAGATAGCTTAGTTATATTGGGAGATCCATCTAAATTTAATATGCTAAAGAAATTGTGTTCTACAAAAGCAGATTGAACAAACATTTAATAATCATAGATATTTATAAATTAATGGGTGTATTAAGTGGGATTAGAAAATATTAAAGGAAATACCTATATATACAAAGGTAGTCCTTCAACATTATTTTACAAAAATGATGATGAATTATATATAGTAGATCCTGGCCAAGGATCAAAAAGGCCAAAAGAGCTTAAATCTATAGTTAATAGATTAAATCCAAAAAAGTCCATAGCATTTATAACACATTATCATAGTGATCATATATCAGTTTTAGGCGAGGGTTTTTCAACTAATGAAATAGCCATTTCAGAAATTGATGCGCCAGCTCTAAAAGATCCCAAGCTTAGGACTTTGCTTACATTTGGATATTTTTTAAACCAAGATGATAATATACTTCCATTTAAAGCAAAATCTATTAAGCCAACGATGTTGATAACTAATCAAGAAAAATTTGGACCTTTAGATTTAGTTCCTTTACCAGGCCATACACAAGGACAATTGGGTGTTATAACACCGGATGGTGTTTTATATGCAGGAGACTCATTATTTGGAGATAAGGTTTTATCAAAATACGGAATTCCCTATCACCAATATCCTTGCAAATCTATTGAAAGCCTCAAGACAATTCTCAATTTGCTACCAAAGCTTGAAACGGTTATTCCATCTCACGGACCAGTAGTAAAAAGCTCTGAAGCATACCAATTAGTTGAAAGTAACATCAAAAAAATAACGGAGGTCGAGGAAGAACTAAAAAACATATTAAATGAACCCCAAAACTTGTCTTCAATTACAAAAAATCTCACATCAAAATACAAAAGTGAAGAACCTGATATCGGCGTCTATTTGTTAGCTGAAAATACGATAAGAGGTTATTTAGCTTGCTTAAGAGAAGAAGGTTTGGTTGAAGCTATTAATGATAATGAAATAAAATGGAAATTAATAAAGAAGTAATATAGATTTTTAAATTGTTTTTAACCTTAATTTAATAAAATATGTTTAAATATTTAAAGAGATTTTGAGTTTATTCTTTTCTTTGTTTAACTATTAATTATATTAACCGAATTAAATTTTAATGGCTAATAAGCAGTTAACAACTGAGTGAAAAAGTAAACTATGTAGACCTTACGGACAGGTCTCTGGTGTTAGAAAATGAATTCATCTGAGCCAATGATGAAGATAATTATGAAAGCTGTGAAGCATGTTCATCCAGAAATAACAATGAAATTAGGACATATAATTTTCTCAATACCCTTAAAAGAAAGCAATTGTAAAGACCCATATAAAATTGGATCTGCAAATGTCTGTGGTAGAGTTGGAATAGCTGCGGGATTAGATAAAAATGGGAAATATACGAAATTCTTATCTCATTTTAGCCCAGGCTTTATTGTTGTAGGTTCGACTACGCCCAAAAAAAGAATAGGAAATAAACCGCCAAGAGTAGCTAGAATCAAGCCTTATTCCATGGTTAATGCTATGGGATTAAATAATGATGGCCTACCATTAATTTTACCTAGAGTTTCAAGGGTAAACTACCCAATTTTTATTAGTGTAGCAGGATTTAACCTTTTTGAAATTGAAGAACAAATAATTTACTTAAATAGATTTTCTACCAATAACATACAAGGTATAGAAGTTAACCTATCAAGCCCTACTTATAAAGGTAAATGGAAAGATATAATACCAACATTAGCTTCCTCAAAAAAACAAATTTTTATTAAAATAGGCCCAGGCTTCAAAATTGAAGATTATGTTAAACTAGCCAGCAAAGAAGGTTTTGGATTAGTCTTAACAAACACTTTGCCCATAGAAGATCAAAGAATTAGCGCTAAAAGAGGGGGTTTAAGTGGCTTATTGCTATATAGATTATCAAATTATATGATTAAAAAAGCAAGAGAATCAGGGGGAAATGAAATACCTATTATCGGGGTTGGAGGAATTATGAGTTGTAAGCAATTAAAAGAAATATTAAAATATGCAAATGCCGTTGAAATCTATACAGCAATATTGTATATGGGCCCAGGAATAATAAGTAGCTTAAACCTAAAATGTAAATAAGTGCATTATGTTTAAACTCCTTTAGCTCCTCCACCAAGAGCAGCTAAACCTCTTATGAAATATCTTCCCAAGAATATGAATATTACTAATGGTACAATAGAACCTACTACACCTGCAGCAAAAGATCTATTATATATTATAGCATAACCTCCTGCATATTGTCTCACAGCAACTGACAAAAGCATTTCTTGCGGATTAGATATTAACAAAATTGGTATGAAAAAGTTATCCCAAATTTGTAAGAATGTAAATATAAATGTTGATAAGAACCCAGGAACTAATAAAGGCATCATAACTTTCCAAAAGACTCTCCAATCACTTGCTCCATCTATTTTTGCTGCTTCCAACAAATATTTTGGAATGGAAGGCATGAAGATTGACATAAGTAAGGCTGCCATTGGTATATAAAACATCAGATATGCTATTATTACACCATAATATGTATTGTATAAATGTAAAGAAGTTACTATTTGAATTAATGGAACGGTAGTCGTTTCTACAGGCAAATATGTAGCAAGAGATATGATAGCAAAGCCTATTGTGCTCCATATATAGTGTCTATCCATAATCATATAAAAGAAATAAGCCCCATAGCTCCTAATAATGTAGCTAAAGCCGCTATTGGTACATCTATCAAGATTTCCCTAATTAAGGGATATTCTAATCCTATTAAACCATAGATACCTCCAAATCCATGCCATACAAAATAATAAGCTTCTCCGCTTGGTTTTGAAGGAGGTAACAAAGCAGGTGTAGATGCAGCAGCTATATTAGATTTAAGGGCTCCAACGAATAATGCATATAAAGGCATTAACCATAAAATTATAAGAATAGCCGCTATTATTTGCAATATGGCATATTTAATAACTCTAACATAGTAATTTTCAGGTTTATATAAATTGTTTTTATTACCCATTTTATCTCATC
>NZ_JBMFIW010000009.1:16983-32131 GCF_049974385.1 Caldisphaera sp.
ACCTCTTAAAAACCCATTTCATTAAACCAAATATAGCAAATGGCAATATAACTGCGGCAGCTATTATTGTTACTATAACGGCCATAGCTGCTGAGGCTGAGAAGTACTCCGATATGAAAAGATTATAAACATACATAACATATGTCATTTATGATTATATAAAAAATAGGAAATATTAACAATAAAAAAGTATACATAAAATTATAATGCTATTATTTAAATCTGCTTTTATTCTTTTTAAACATATTTTTGTTTTTTTATTATTATAATAATAAAAATCAAGGAAATAAAGCAGGCATTTTAACTCATTATGTTCGAAGGGAAAACTTTTAACCACAGATTTTCAAAATTTTAATTGCCCAGAAGGGCGTAAGTAAATAGTGTGAGGAATGTAATCTTGAGTGAAAGTAATCGTAAGGTTTCGGACCTCCGTGAGGGGGAAGATAATGTATCTATTAAGGTTAGGGTTTTGAGTGTTGACGAACCAAAAGTCATCCACACAAAGAGAGGAGACAGAACAATAAGCGAAGCCATAGTTGGTGACGAGAGCGGTAGAATAAAATTAACAATGTGGGGTAATCAGGCTGGAAAAATTAATGAAGGAGATGCTGTAGAATTAAAAGGTGCTTGGACTACAAGCTTTAAAGGAGATGTTCAATTAAACATAGGTTCTCGTGGAGAAATCAATAAAATAGACGAAGAAGGCCTTCCCAAACCAGAAGAAATACCAGAGAGCACGCCAAAGGCATCTGAATCAAGCTCAAGGAGCTATGGAAGATCAAGAGGAGGATATAGAAGAGGGGGTAGAGGAGGATATAGAAGAGGGGGATACTCTTCTTCATTTGGAGGTTCTGGAGAGGAAAGCGATAGTAGCGAAGATGAAGAGTGAAACCCATTTAATAATTATTATTTAATTTTTAATTTTTATTAAATTATTTATCAGAAGTATAATACAAAGTTTTTAATCTGTAAAACCATAATTCGTTATGAAAAGGTGAAGCGGTGATGCGCCTTTGTGGAAACTAAAGATATAGAAAAAGTTTACATAGGTTTAGTCAACATAAATGACCTTAAGCAACATGAATTAGCAATCAATGAACATATAGAAGAATTGAAAAAATTAATTATAACCCAAAAAATCATAAGAAAACCAATAATTGCTGATATAAAAACAGGCACAATAATTGATGGAGCCCATAGAACAAGGGCGTTAAAATCATTAGGAATTAAATATATTCCTGCTGTATTAATTAATTATATAAATGATGATAAAATTAATGTTGATAAATGGTATAGAGTTTATGATATAGATTACAAAGATATGATATCTTATTTAAAATCCATGCTTTGCTTTCAGGATATGGAATACTATAGCAATTCAATAAAAATAATCATGTGTAATGATAACAAAGTTGACTCTTATATGCTAATAAACAAATTCGAAAACGAGTTTAAGGAAAGTATAAAAGAAATATCGTTTATAAATCCTGAAATAAAAAAGGTTAAAAGGAAAGGTATAATAATTGATCCTCCTAAGCTTGAAAAAGAAGATGTAATAAATGTCGCTTTAAAACAAACCCTTTTACCTCCAAGATCTACAAGACACGTTACATTTTTAAAAAAGATTTATGTAAACTATTCTTTAAAAAATATCTATTAAAGCAAAAGATACTTTAAACTCTTTTCTTTCTTTTACAAAGTGGTGGATACAATGTCAGCATCAGTACCAAAATACTTAGTTAGAGATGTTATGAAAACACCTACAGTAAACGTGCTACCTACAAAAAGTGTAAATGAGATAGCCAGACTCATGATAGAAAGAGATGTTGGGTCAGTAGTTGTAGTAGATAAAAATGGGAATCTTTTAGGTATAATAACCAAAACAGATATTGTAAGAGACGTAGTAGCTAAAGGCATATCGCCTCTTAGTATCAATGCTGGTCAAATTATGACAAAGAATCCATATTATGCATTCGAAGATACTCCATTAGAAGAAGCAGCAAGCTTAATGGGCAGCAAAGGTATAGGGCATTTGCCTATATTAAATTCTAAAACACTAAAGCCCGTAGGTATGATTTCAAAAAGAGATATATTAAAGCTAGCACCATATTATATTGATCTAGTATACCAACTAAAAGCAGAAAAGAATAAATAAATCCATTAAAATAATTAAAATAAACTTAGCAATTTTTTATTATAAATATATTAAGTTAAATTATTAAAATCCCAATATCTATTAATATATGAAACATTATTTACATTAAATATTTATTTTATAAATATGACTTTGCTTCGTTTACTATTCTTCTTATGTTTTTCCAATGGCCCCCTTCCCAATAAACTTGGCCACACCTTTTACATAAATAAAAAACATTATATGTTTTCAATGCTCCAGGAGGTACCCTACTTTTAATTAAATTCTTATCCGTAATTTTAATTAATTTTCCATTACATTCAGGACACCTACTTTTTTCAGGATTTAATTCTAAGTCTATCAATTTTTTGGAGTAGAGTTCAGCTAATATCTTAGGCATTTCTGCAGATTCTACAAGATACGCATCTAAATTCAGTTTTTTAGCTTTATAATATAAGACTTTGTCTCTTGTAATTATTGTTCTATTACTTTTAATGGCTATTTTAATTATTTGTCCATCAGAATAATCTCTTGAATATATAACATCGTATCCTAGTATCCTTAACCACCTTGTTAATGTACCTAGCATTGCATCTGTTATATATTGTTGCATTTTTACCTCCTTTACTATAATCTTTTTAGCAAACTTATTATACATAAGCTCTTTTTAAGCTTTAATTCTCTTAAACTAATTTTAGTATGAATTACAAAAAAAAAATTCAAATAAGCTTATATAATAATAAGCATATAAAAAATCTTGCAAGGTTAAAAAAACAATGCTAAGCCTTAATCAAATTATAGTGATTTTAATCATAACAGTTTCCATATTTCTACTGCTATCAAGAAGATTAAGGCATGATATAGTTGGAGTTGTAACAATGATAGCGTTAGTATTAACTGGTTTTATTTCGCCTCAAGAGGCGTTAAGCAATTTTGCATCAGTTACAATAATTGTACTCATATCTCTTATGATAATAGCCGGTACCTTGGCTGATTCCGGCCTCTTAGAGGTTTTAGGAAATTATATCACATCAAAAGTTAAAAATGAAAAAATTATATTGCTATTATTACTTTCTTTAACAGTTATTGCATCAGGTTTTATTAGCGATGTAGCGTTGCTTCTTGCCTTTATACCATTAATATATTCTATTTCATTAAATCTTAAGAAACCTATATCAAGATATTTACTCCCGTTGGCATATGCCTCGATCTTAGGAGGGCCAACGACATTAATTGGAACTTCAACCAACATTGTTTTAGATAACGAATGGTATAATAAGTTTGGCTATAACTTAAATTTTCTGCAATTTGCAAAAATAAATTTAATATCCTCTTTTATAAGCATATTAGTATTAACTTTTTTAATCACTCCTTTCTTGGGTAGAAAAAGGAAAGAAGTTACATCATTAAAAGAAATAACTGTGCAAAATTATATTATTGAAGTACAAGTTACAGGAGATAGCGATTTTATAGGAAAATCTCCTAGGAGTATTGAGAAATCCTTTGGTGTCAAAGTTTTAAGGGTTATTTCACCTTGGAGATTTATTGGCGAGAGAAGAGAGCTTAGAGAAGGAGATATTTTATTATTAAAGATTTCCCCTTCTCAACTTCCTTTAATATTATCTTCAAAAGGTCTAAAAATTTCTCAAAAACCAATGGAAGGAAAAGAGCAGTTCTTTGAACTACTAATAACAGGATCGTCAAAACTAAGAGGAAGGAAAATAAAGGAAATCGACTTTGAATCATATAATGTATATGTAATTGGAATTGCTTCTGCAAATTATATAACCAGAATTTATGATTATGTTCTAAAGCCTGGAGATGTTTTATTAGTTCAAGGTTATGAACCTGATGTTGCGAAATTCGCCGATTATTATGACTTATTACCAATAAATAGTAAGGGGTTAAAGGCCTTTGATAAAAGAAAAGCAATATTTTCTTTAAGTGGTTTAACTATAGCAATAATAGCAAACAGCTTTGGCTTAAATATGGCTTTATCTTTTTTGGTCGGGGCATTAATATCATCATTCAGCGGATCTTCTACTATTAGAAAAATGTATGAATATGTTGAGTGGCCATTAATAGTTTTTATAGGAGCATACTTATCTATAGGCCAAGTCATGGTTAAAAGCAACCTTTCTGCAATGATAGGAGGACTTATACATAACTCTGTTCTCATTTTATTTTTACTATCTTTATTACTTAGCAACACCGTTGGCTACGTTACAGCTGCAATAATCCTTGCCCCAATAGCTTTATCTTTTACCAATCCCTTAACTGCTATAACAGTTTTAGCTATGGGCGTTTCTTCTCCATTTTTAACTCCATTTGCTCATCAAGCAAATTTAATTGCATATGGAACAGCAGGATATAAAAATAAGGACTTTTTATTGGTCGGATCAATTGTGATATTAATAAAGTTCCTCGTTACTTTTTACTTTTTAGGGTTTAATAATATAGACCTTAGTTCTTTTTGAATTCTTAGCTATGTAATCTTCCATAACTTCAACTCCAATTCCTGGCTTTTCAGGAGCTGTAATGGTCCCATCCTTATTTAGAATCCAAGGAGGCTCAACTATATCTTTTTCAAAGTATTTTTCACTAGCACTAATATCATTAGGATATTTAACTCCAGGTAACGTAGCTGCTGAAACCAAGTGACCTCTTCCTATTCCGGTTTCTAGCATGCCTCCTATCCAAACGGGTCTATTAGCTATCTTATACCAAAAGTCATGAATCTTTAAAACTTCGCTAAAGCCTCCAACCCTTCCAGGTTTTATATTTATTATCATTGCAGAACCTAGTTGATACGCCTTTCTTGCATCATTTACGTCCTCTATGCTCTCATCTAAGCATATAGGCGTTCTTAAATGTCTGGCTAATTCCGCATGGTCTATTAGATCTTTCCAATGCAATGGTTGTTCTATCATTAATAAATTATAATTGTCTATTTTTTTAAACAACTCTATATCAGTTAATTTATATGCAGAATTCGCATCCACATGCAAAGGTAGATCTTGACCAAATTCCTTTCTTAGCCTTATAATTGGCTCTATATCATAACCAGGCTTTATCTTAATCTTTATTCTCCTATACCCTTTGTCTAAAAACATAGATACTTTCTTAACTAGTTCATCTGTAGTATTTTGTATCCCAATACTCACCCCACTAACTATGTTTTTATTAACTCCTCCGAGAACTTTCCACAAAGGCTTTCCTTCAATTTTTGCCTTAAGATCCCATAGAGCCATTTCAAGCCCTGCTTTAGCCATATTGTGACCTCTAATATTAGAAACCATTTCATTAAATTTCTCTACATCTATTTCCTCTTCTTTAGAAATCTTAGGTATTATAAAATCGTTTAATATATGCCATGCAGTTTCCCATGTTTCATAACTATACCATGGCCCTTCTCCAGCTACTGATTCAGCCCATCCAACTTCCCCATTTTTCTCTTCCACTCTAATTAATATAGCTGGTCTTTCAATTGTTTTTCCAAAGCTTGTCTCAAAATCTTCCTTTAATTTAACCCACAATTCAAAAAGTTCTATTTTCTTTAACTCCATAAATTAACACCCTTTAATAAGTCTTCTAATTCAGATTTAATTAATACTACATAACCATAATTTTCTTTATTTCTTGTATAGCCAACAGCTATGTAACCTTTGCTCAAATAAAACTTATACGCCTCTCTAGTATATAGCCTCCATTTTTTAGCTGTTTCTTTATCAATGTTCTTTATTGAAGATATATTAGCCGGTATTGATATCAAAATTACTTTATCTAAACTAAATTCTTTTTTTATAGGTGTCTCTATATAGCTTTCTTTATTTTCCCCTTTTATTTTTCTATCTAAAGGTATGTATCCACCTTTTCTTATTAATTCTTCAGCAGGGGGCGTTTTAATTTTACCCTCTATCTTATCAGTCACATATTTGCTTGATATGTACCATTCAGCCTCAAATCTATCAGTTTCTAATCCTTCATTTATTGAATCTCTTATATTGCCATAATAGTTTTCTTTATAAATTCTTCCTATAGCGCCTAGCTTCTCTAGATTAAAATTTAGGTTTAAAGATTGCAAAGGATCAAAAGTCCACTTTATTAAATTTATTCCCAATTTTAATACTTCTTCCCTTTGTTTAATCTTTAATTTATATCCAACATTTTTATACTTGTATTCTTCTAAGACGCCAGTCATGTGGCTGTAAAAATATCTACTCTCATTACATCCAACACTCCAACCCATATTAAAACCTATCATATTATTTTTATCAAATGCTCCTAAAATTATTCCGCCATTTTCTACAAGAGCCTTTAGCATATGTACTGGGGTTGTTTCCCTATAATCAGGCATCGCCCATGCAGATTTTTCTATTTCAACAACGTTTTCTAATTCATTTACATCCTTTATTTTCCTTATAATTAATTCTTCCAAAGCCTCCTCCCAAAAAATTTAATATAATATAAATTAAAAAAGTTTAATTTTACTAATACTAAGTTTTAAAAAATATCTTATATAAAAATAACGGGGGTTAAAATGAAATATAGAGTTTTTGGAAAAACAAAAATGAAGATAAGCGAAATTGGTTTGGGCTTTTGGCAAATAGGCTCAACCTCATGGAAAGGCGATATCAAAAAAGCTGAAGAAATTGTAAAACAATCCTTAGATTCAGGCATTAATTTTTTCGATACAGCAGAAGTTTATGGCAATGGAAAGAGCGAGAGATCTCTAGGAAACGCGCTTAAAGAATTAAAAGCTGTAGATTCTTCATTCGTTGCTACCAAAATAGGCGGATTTAGACCTTCAAGTTATTTTATTGAAAAGGGAGTAAAGAAATCTATAAACAATTTAGGATTCAAACCAAATCTCTTGCAACTACATTGGCCTCCTCCTTTATGGATTCCTATTTGCACAGTAATAAGGGGAATGGAAAAAATGATAGATAAGGGATATGTTGACTATATAGGAGTTTCAAACTTTTCAGGGAAATTGTTAAAAGATGCAATTCAATGTACATCTAGATATGAAATAATTTCTAATCAAATAGAATACAACCTTTCTTATAGAGTTGCTGAAATTGATCTATTCTCACTTGCAAAAAAAGAGAACATAGAAATAATAGCTTATAGCCCACTAGCTAAGGGAGCATTAGCAGGTGCTAAGAATCCTTACAGTTTAGCGCAGAAATCAGATAAAAGGTTTAAAAGAATAATTAATGATAAAGAACTAATATCAACTTTAGATATGATATCACAAAAATATAATTATACTTGGTCTCAAATAAGTTTAAAGTGGATAATAAATAATAACGCCCTTCCTATACCTGGTACTAGAAATAAAGAGAGAGTAAAAGAATATGCTATGTCATCTAATATAGAGATAAGAGATGAAGATCTTTCTCTGCTCGATAAGGTCTCTATTAAATATGTAAATGTATGGGGTAAAAAGTATAACAATTTAAAAATAATAAGATATGTGCCATGTATATTGCAATATTTAGGAATAAAATTATCTGGAGGAGCTTGATTATATTTTCAAGATTTTAGCTATAATTTTTTAACATCTTTTAACCCTTCCTCCTAAAAACAAGGAGTTACAGTAATAATCCGGTGTTACCAGGGAAGACTGCTAAAGTTTTCTAGAATTATATTTATATTTTAGAGATGAGGGATAAAAAATGATAGGTGATGTAGTTAAAAAATTCTTCGCAAGAGGTCAATATAAAGAGACTGGTCTAAACCAGGGAGAAGGCATAGATTACGATGAAATACTTGCCCAGTTAGGAATTGTAAAAATGGAATTGGACAGAATAAAGACCACAATTATAAACGAGATACAAGGATATTATGAAAAAATGATAGATTCTAAAAGATCAAATGATAACGAAGGAGCTGAAATGAGCGCTGCTGAAATAGTATTAAAAAAGAGAGTTTTAAAGGCAATATTAGCTTATGGGAATATGATTGAATTTGCTATAAGAAGGATACAAGACACAAGGAGCTTAGAATCAATAGTTAAAGTATTGGCACCATTAAAATATGCCATGAGTTCCATGGATGAATACCTATCTGGCTTTGCACCAGAAGCTGTTACATCTCTAAGCAGCGTATTAGAAGAGACTGAAGGAGTCATAAGGAAGACAGGTATAATATATAATACAATACCTCAAGGAAAGAGCATTTCAGAGGTAGTCCCAGAGGTTAGCGAGCTAATAACTAGTGCTATTGCAAAAGCACAAAAAGAAGCAGAACAACTTTCACCTAAAGTCCCAGAAACGTTTGACCCTGAAATAATAGAAAGAAAAGTCTTTGAGTATATAAAGGAAAAAAATGGTGTCTTAAGCCTAAAGAAGGCATCAGAAGAATTGGGTATACCTTTAAACATAATTAAAGCAACTTTGTATAGGTTAGAAGCAAGAGGTATAATAAAGGTAGACCTACCAAACGAACAACAAATATAAACAGGCTTTCCCCTCTTTAAACTAATTTTTATAAACATAGTAAAAGAGGTCGGACTATGTCAGAAACAAACCCAGTTGCAATGTTAGAGCAAACAGCTAGGAGAAAAATGCACGAAGCCTTAGATGCAGAAAGAAATAAGGACTATGAAACGGCTATTGATAAATATAAAAAAGCCATTGAAGCTCTTGAAGAAATAATAAGAAATTATCCTGATCACCCTATGTCTAAAATTTATAGAAAGACTATTTATGAATTAAATTTGAGATTAAAGTATTTAGAAAACAAGGCTAGCCAGCCTATCGGGGAAACGATTTCTGATGAAGTGAGAGTTGAAATAAAAGGAGATATTAATGAAAACTTGCCAGACTTCGTTCTCAAAGAAAAGCCAAGCATCACATTTGATGACATAGCAGGTCTAGATGAGGCTAAGAGAGCTATAAGGGAAGCTATAATATATCCAATAAAAAGGCCCGACTTATTCCCTTTAGGATGGCCTAGAGGTATACTCCTTTATGGCCCTCCAGGTACAGGAAAAACTATGTTAGCAGCAGCAGTTGCTAATGAAATTAATGGAGAGTTTATTTATTTAGATGCAGCAAATATAATGAGCAAGTGGCTTGGTGAAGGAGAGAAAAATGTTAAAAAAGTGTTTGATTATGCTAGAAATAAATCAAAAAATGGTGTTCCAGTTATAGTATTTATAGACGAACTAGATGCTCTTTTAGGAATACACACAAATGAAGTAGGTGGGGAGGTTAGAGTAAGGAACCAATTCCTTAAAGAAATGGATGGCCTTCAAGACAAATCAATAACTTTACACGTATATGTAATAGGTGCAACTAATAAACCATGGGCATTAGATGAGCCCTTTATAAGGAGGTTCCAAAAAAGAATTTACGTACCTTTACCCAATAAAGAAGCCAGGTCCAAACTCCTTTCAATGCTAACTTCTAAAATAAAACTTGATGATAACATAGACTTTGATAAACTAGCAGAAATGTTAGAAGGATATTCGGGAAGCGATATTAGAGATGTTGTGCAAGATGCATATATGAGGGTAGTAAGGGAATATTTTGAATCTCAAGACAAAGAAGAATCTGTTAGACCAGTTACTATCGATGATTTTATGGAGGCTATAAAGCAGAGAAGACCTAGCGTTAATAAAGAGATGTTAAAATTATATGAGAGTTGGACAGATAAGTTTAAGGCTATTTAAAAAATTGTTGGATCTTTTCTCAAAGATGCTTCCCAAAATAATATTTCAAAGTTAACGCTATTTCTAAATATATCCTTCAATTCATCGTTTAATTTAATAGATTCTAATGAATCTAATATAACTTCTACTCTCTTTTCATATTCATCTGAACCATAAAAGCTTGCCCATAAGTTATAAACCTTATTTGAAGAACCTTTAACAAATTTGCCTATAAAACTATAACCTACCATACATGGAGTCCACGCAGCAAGAAACTGTTCCCATCCTATATTAGAATAATAATATAAATGCCTTGTATATGCATAATTTACTAAGTTATATCCAACACTATCAATAATTGATTCATCTATATTTAGCTCTTTAAAAACTTCTTTTTCAACCTCTAATCCTCTATCCCTTGTGTTAAATATGGAGTTTAATATGTTAGTTATTATATTAAGAGGAGCTTTACTTGAAGCATTTAATAATGATTTTAACATGATATTAACATATTTTGAATCTTGAATCATATAGTATTTGAAAGAATCTAAAGGTAAAGTTCCATCTTTCATTTTAACAACAAAATCATGTTTTATATATTTTTCCCATAAATCCCCTACACTATTCCTCAATATATCAAAGTTACTCATGCCAATCCCTTATTACTACTAAAGATAGTAACAGTTAAATGCTTTGCAAAAATTAAAAACATTCTTCATTAACCATAATAATATAAAAATTCCAAAAAATTAAAATTTCATAATATTTTTTTGTCTTATACAGAGAAATCGGGTCAACAACAGGAGCAATGCCTGGAGTACAACCATTTGGAGGATGGAAGTCTTCTGGATTTACTGGAAGAAATGCAGGGGGACCTTATTATTTAATTTCGTTTTTGAGAGAACAAGCGAGAACAACTTATCTATAAACTTTTTTATATTATATAAATTATCTATTAATAATATAGAGCTTTATATTTAGTTTAAGCTAGTTATTATAATTATTAATAATATAGACAAAACTATGCCAATAATTCCTACTACAAAAAGTCCTTTTATAATATCTATTATCCCCCATGATACGATATATTCTAAATAAAAAATTGAAGAGAATGGTTTTGTTTTTTTAAGTTGTGAAGCCCTATACTTACTTAAAATGTAGAAAGAATAAAAGAAAACAGCGGAAACTATGAACCAGCCAATAAAATTTGTTATAGGAACTCCAAAATATTGTCCAGGAGATTGCCAAATCCATAGCTTAACTTTTTGAGAAAGAAGGGGATCAAAAGTCAAATCAATTATAACCATAGCAAGCGATGCTAGCAAATAGCTATTGGTAGCAGCCAACGAATAAAAACCTAATGACGACCAAAGCAAAGGTATAAAAATAGGGACTCCTAAAATTTTAGGTCCCAAACCTTCTGTATAGTAATATTTTCCAAACGGTATGCCGTAATGCACCCCAATAAACTCAAAAATATATGATATTGTTATAGATACAATTAAGAATTTAACTGTCCTATTAGTCCCCATTTCTAATAATGAATTCAAAAAATAGAGAATAATAAAAACTAATGGTATCGAATAAATACTTGAAAAATATTCAATTAATCCGTTAATATGAAGAATTGATAAAACTAGTGTTATTGGGTAAATTGTAGTTAAGATCCATACGATCTTTTTAAATCCCATCTTCTAAACCTCAAAGCCTTGTCTTAAGATTGAATGCCTACATTAAATAATCTATTTTATTAATATATTTTAACTCTTTTCTTCTTGTATATAAATAAAAATAAAAATTATAAAAACTTAAAAACATAATAAAATAAGGTGAGAGAATTGCAAGAAAAAGCATTAAAGATAGGTCTAACACAACTTGTATCAAGTAAAAACAAGGAAGAAAATATATTAAAAATTGAAAAATTTTCAAAAAAAGCCAAAAATAAAGGTGCAGATATGGTAGTTTTCCCCGAAGTTTTTATGATATATTTCTCTTCTGAAGATAGCTTAGAGAAAAGATCTAAGGAGGCTGAAAGCTTGGATGGTAATTTTGTGAAAAGTATATTAAAAATATCGAAGGAATATAATTTATCCATAACAGTAGGCATGTATGAATCTATAGAAAACAGCCTAAAAACATACAATACTATAATAACAACTGATGATAATGGCAATATAATAAATATCTATAGAAAAACACACCTTTATGATGCATTTAACTTTAAAGAATCTGATTTCTTTAAAGAATCTAAAAATCCTTATAGAGTCTTTGACTTTAATGGATTTAAAATAGGAGTTATGGTATGCTATGAGATAAGGTTTCCTGAAATTGCGAGAATTTTAGCTTTAAATGGAGCGGATGTAATATTAGTCCCAAGTGCATGGTTTAAGGGTTACAATAAGGAAGAGCATTGGTTAACTATGATCAAAGCAAGAGCATTAGAAAATACTGTTTATATAGCTACATCAAATCAAATAGGAAACGTATTTACTGGCATAACAAGTTTCGTAGACCCCCTCGGAATTATAATGCATAGAATGAACGAAGAGGAAGGAATTATTTTTGGCGAAGTAGACAAAGAAAGAATCAATGAAGCTAGAAAAATATTACCCTTGCTAACCCAAAGAAAAACTGATTTATATTCAGGACTTATTTAGCTTCAATTTTTATCATATAAAAATTTTTAAACTATTTATCAAGTTAGTAATTAAAATATATGTACGTTTAAATTTATTAATCTAAAAAAACGTAATTAAATATGTATATGGTGTTTAATAACATAAAGTTATTAAACACTATAGGTGATAAACATGACTAGCAATTTGCCTTATGAAAAGAAAGAAACTTTTTTCCCTTGCAATGGAGAAAAGTGTCATGGTATTTTATATTTGCCTTCTGGTGTTAAGAAAGCTCCGGCCTTAGTGATGGGCATGGGTTTTGGCATGGTAAAAGAAGTGCATGCTGATGACTATGCCCCATACTTTGCTCAGAAAGGAATAGCTGTTTTCGTTTTCGATTACAGAAGATTTGGAAGAAGCGAAGGGATGCCACGACAAGCTCTATATCCAATGGATCAAGTATCTGATTATAGATGCGCTATTTCTTTTATGAAAACTATTGAGAAAGTCGATCCAAATAGGATATGTGTTTGGGGGACAAGCTTTTCAGGAGGCCATGTATTAACCCTATTAGCATTTCCAGAATCTGGCCTAAAATGCGGAATATCCCAAGTTCCAAATGTTTATTCGTATAGAACAGCCTTGGAATATTTTGGTAGCCTTGAACCAGTTTTAATGCTATACTCACAGAACTCAAAGGATTGTTGCGAAGGAAGACCTTCTTATATTCCTATAGTATCTAAAGATGGTATAGCAGCTTTAATGACCAAGGAGGCTTATGAATATTATACAAGCATTGCGTCAAAATATGAAACTTTTGAAAACAAAATCACTTTAGATAGCCTAACTCATATTTTAGCTTACAATCCAGGGGATTACTCTCACTTAATAAAGAAACCTTTATTAATGATAATTGCATCTAAAGATCAAACAACACCTCCAAAAATAGCTAAAGAAGTAGCTGATAGAATTAAAAGTGAAGTAACAATAAAGGAATATAATGTAGGCCATTTTGAAATCTATAAACAACCCTTATTAAATGAAATTGCAATTTATGAATCAGCATGGCTGTTAGAGAGGTTATGAGCATGTCCGATTGCAACTGGTGTAATATAGAAAAGTTAAGTGAAAATGTTTATGCAGTTATTGATAAAAACGGTGGATGGTTTTTAAGTAATTCTGGCCTTATTGACATGGGTTCATATACATTAATCATCGATACACAATATAATGAAAAAAGAGCTAATGATATTATAAACGTTATCAAAAATTTAGGGCTGCCGAAGCCCGGTTTAATATTAAATACACATCATCATGGAGACCATGTATGGGGTAACCATGTCATAGGAGCACCTGCTATTATCCATAAAGAGGCAAATAACATGATAAAAACACTTAAAGAAATTGGATCTAGCATTTATGAAGCGTTCTTTCCACAATTAGACTTTAAGGGTTCAAAATACACATTACCTGATATAGTAATAGGTGATGATGGAATAGTTATAGAATCAAAATATGGTCCAATTAATGTAAAATATCTAGGACCAGCGCACACTGTAGGAGATCTAATAGCTATAGTAGATCATGCGAATACGATATTTGCTGGAGATATAATATTTAATCAAGTAACCCCCTTAGCCCTTGATGGAACGGTATCAAATTGGATTAAAGTGCTAGATAAGTTGGAAGGCATTTCAAAAGGTAAAAAGATTGTAGGAGGGCATGGAGAAGTTACTGATGAAAAAGTAATTAAACTTATGAAAGATTACCTTATACACATATCAAATGGCACTAAAGAGAGTTTATTAAATGGAATTTCAGATCCTTTAATGATAGCAAAAAGTATAGGCCCTGGACCTCTTAAAGGATGGAGCCTTGAAGAAAGAATAGTTTTCAACATCGCTAGAGCAATATTAGACATCCAAGGTAAACCTCCTGGAGAGATGGTAACAAATTTACCAGAACTAGCCACGAAAATGGCAAAATATCCATTAAAATAAAAATATTTATCAATAATATTATAAAAAATAAATTATTTTAAATAGATCTTAAAATAATTTTATATAAATTTTTATATAAAAAATAAATTGAATGCCTCTTAATGTTTCCTTAGAAATATTCCAGCTATAGCTGCAACAATTATTATCGCAGCCATACCTCCAATAAAAGTTATATTAGTTGATATTTTTGCATTTTCAATTAAAGGCCCATTAACAGTTACATTAGAATTATTTGGTAATGTATAATTGCCAACCCATGTTAGAGTCTCATATATAGGCACTGATTCGTATAGCTTAATAGTAGAACCAAAATTGTACCAATTGTTTATACCATTTATTGTTACCAAATATTGCTTATAATAATCTGCCGTTTCATTAATCATAGGATATAGCACGGTTATTGAACTGCTTTGATTCAATACGTATCTTTCTTGATTGCTAATATAAATTACCTCAGGTAAAGCAATTACTGTTTTATAGTTGAACCAATTACTTATTGTTCCGTTAGGTAGCTTGATAAAGACGTAATATTGTTTAATATATGATGGAGTTAGGTTAAATGCATTGTTGACAACAACTCCATTTGTTTGGTTTATTATGTATCTTGTAACGTTATTTATATAAATCATTTTGGGCAAAAATATACTAGATCCATAATTGTACCAACCACTTATTGTTCCGTTAGGCAATAATACATTGATGTAGAATTGTTTAATATATGATGGAGTTAGGTTAA
>NZ_JBMFIW010000009.1:32228-59941 GCF_049974385.1 Caldisphaera sp.
GACTACCATTATATATTATGGAGGGTAGCTTAATGAGCATTCCTTTGTTAAACCAATTACTTATTGTTCCGTTAGGTAACCTAATATTAATAAAATACTGGTAAGTGACTGAAACAGATATTATTACTGGGTTTCGTAAAATAATCTTACTTATATTTGAGTTAATTGATTCTCTAGCAGTGCTATTAAAGTAATAAATGTTGTATATAATTATTTCTGTAGATTTGTTATACCAATCGCTTACTAATGTTGAATTAACTCCATTTATTTCAGCAGGTATGGCATAATTTATCTTTAAATAATATTGAGTATAGAATGGTGGGGTAATAATCATTGAGGAGTTTATTTTATAATAGGTTTCTTTATATATAACAAACCTTGTGTAGCTACCATTATAAACTGTTTGTGCTGGTATATCTATTATCGTCCCTTCATTGTACCAACCATTATTTATTTTTTGATATAAATTGTTAATATAACCATTTAATTCGAATGGAAAAGTCACATAGAATTGCTGTTGATATACTGCAGTCACATTTGCATTAACATATAAGATTATTGTATTGCTTTTAACTATTTGGCCATTTACTATTAAATATTTAAACAGCATCCTGCTGTTATTATTTATATAATAAATACTTGGAAACGTTAAATTGACTGGAGTATTAAATAAATAATTTCCACTTAAATGAGAAAATCCGTCAACATAAAAATCAACTGGAGAAGTAACATTAACTATACCTCCTCCTACCGTCAATGATGAAGTAAACGTTTCTATTGGCATAGAACCTGCATATAAAGTTACTGATAAGTTGTAATTACCAGGTTGCAATATATACGATATTGGAGAGTATTGACCGAATGTTTGGTTATAATAGTTATTACCTGATATTGTTATCAACCATTCTCCCTTTGGAGGAGTTAAATATAAGGTCAGGTTATTTCCATTTAATTGATAATATGATTTAGGTTGCCATAAGAATTCTTGTTGATTTTGCCCTTCAATCTGATGTACAATACCATTTTTATAATATTCTTGTATTCCATAATATTGATTTACATTTTCAGCGGTTGCGTAAGCGGTAAATATAGAGGGCTGTAAACTTATTGCGTCAGGTACACTATAGAAATTACCATTATACTCGTAATAAAGGCCCATTGAAGCGTTCCAATTATATACAGTTAATTGAGACCCGCCACCTGCTCCTCCTACAACCCATTGTGTTACGAATGGATAATAAGGAGCGTATGAGTTTATTGAACTTTGAATTCCAGTTAAGAATTGTGGATTGCTAGACTTTACATAAACAGTTATTTTATCATATAAAATCCGTCCAGAGTTAAAAGTAGAGTTCTGAAATTCATAATACATATATATTTGTGGATAGCCATTGCTGCTCTGGTTTATAGTCATATATGCATATAAATAAAATGGAGAATTTGTTGAATAAGTAATAATATTATTATTAGATAATGCCAAGCTGTAATAAAATACCTGATTGTTTGAAGTAGAGAAACTACCATTTCCAGAGACAAGACTCTGATTTAAGCTAAAGCTTGGATAAGTGCTATTCCACAGGTTATCTATAATATATACATTATATACACCATTTATATAATAAACTTGAAAAACATCTTGCGCCCATAATGTCATACTACTTGTAACGTTAAAATTTGAGTTTAGTTGAACAGAAAAAGCACTATTATTAATAGGCGCACCAGAATAAAAGCTACCTCCATAAAATGCGAAGTAACCTAATAGAGAATTTGTTGAATAACTATATTCTATTAAGTTGTTATTTATTAAAGCTGATCCATTATCATTTATGCCAACACTTTCATTAAAGCCTGACTGCAAACCAATTACTTTTCTTGCACTCATAGTTATATTACTTTCTTGACTTTCATATTTGCTTATTTTCATAGAATGGGATAAAGGCATAATTAATATCAACAGCAAAAATAACGAAAGAACAGTTATCTTAAACCTTTTTGATTTACCAAAGTACACAATCCCACCTTTTGCAATTATTAATGGTGTCTTAAAATTATATAAATCTTGGGACATGAATTTTTGGGAATTTTCATGAATCTATTAGCTTTTGAATTAAATACTGAAATACAAGAATTTACAAACTGAATTGAATATTTCTCATATCTAATGAGATTTAAGGTATATGGGAATTCCCGTAATCTAATATTTTAAAGGCTTATATAATTTCTAATCTTAATTATTAATTGTATATAGGATGGTGAAATTATGAGTAATCTACTAGATAACACTATTGAGGAAGAAATAATCGATATTTCTAATAAGTTTAAAAATTCGAAAAATACATCCAATATTAAAAAAGTTATAAGGGAAAAACTAAATAAATATAAAAAACTACCTATTAATCTCGATGACAGATTAAATTTAGCTACATCGAACGAGGCTGGAATAAGAGAATATCAAAATATAAAAAATGAACTGTTAAAATATAAGTTAGTAAAATACTTTCATGACAATTCTTTTGATATCGAATCAAGAAAGAAAGATGATGGGGTTTTAAAAATATCGTTTTCTATTGACATTAATAGTAAAGCTGATTTAAGATTAAAATTATTTATTATAAATAAAGAAATAAAAAGAATAAAGCTGATTTGGGATGTATATGAAGAGGATGAGGATGAAGAGGAGGATGAGGATTATGAAATTTCATATTCAATTGTATTGTTAGATAAGGAAATAGATAAAGATTTTGATAGTTTTGATAAAGATTATTCGATTCTATATTTGATACAGGAACTAGGTGAATTAAAAGATAATCTTTAATTTATTATCATAAATATTTATTTTTAGAAAATTTTATTTTCTATTTTTAAAATTTAATATTTCTCCAACAATACCTGATGCCGATAATTCTATCAACCCATATAATAGCGGATATACTAGTATTAATATTAACCAAGATATTCCAGCTAATGCTCCAACAGTCTTAGCTAAAGAAACTAAATAATTTATTGGGTATACTAAATACATTAATAAAGAGCCTATAAATCCAATTAAAAAGCTTGAAATAAGCCTTAATGATCTTCTTCTTATTAATCCCATTATTATGCCTGGTATTATTCCAATCCAAACGTAGGGAATAAAATATGATAAGGCTAGAGTTAAAGCAATCGAAGTTATATATATTATTAAATTAGTCTTATTCATTTTATCCACCTCTAGGAATTAAATACCATGTAGCATTAACTTCAACAACAGGTGAAAATGGATAATAATTAAAGTTTAGCCATGAATTTAGTTGCGTTTCAAACCATGGGCTTGCGGGGTTTTCACTGGGCCCTCCTGGGAATATTGAATAAAATTGATTAGTTGCTGGGGAATCTACTATCCTTAAACTTGGTCCTTCACTAACAATTAGTGGAATAGAAATTGTACCATTGAAGTTAAAGTAAGCTGCTGATGGAGTAAAACCATCACCCCATATGGGTATTGGGCCATAATTGAGAGATGAAATTCCAGCAGGATTTATGAGCTCTAATACATGTACGTTACCCCATTTCCAATTAGAAATATTACCCAGCTTACTTGATAAATAACTCATTGCCTCATTATAAGACAAATTAACTACTTTACAAAAACTTCCATTAAATAATGATGAATTCGGATTATGTGTCGCAAAATACGCTAGATCGCTTGTAATTAAAGTATCAGTTCCATAAAAACCAACTGTACCTGTTAGCAAATTCTTATATTGGGTTAATCCATGTTCATTTAAAACTGGGTTAACTACATTATTTATTATGTTCAATAAAGTATATGTATAAATTGTTGGTGCAACCTCGTTTTGATAAAATGTATAATTCCATGCTGATAACAACAAAACACCTTCTTTAAGATTATTTGAAAAGTTCTCATTTTTTAAGCATGAAACCATTACAGGATCTAATATGGAAGCCCATGAATCAGTTACATTACTTTGCAAAGATTCCATATCTGAGATAGTCATGTTCCTATGAGAATTCAAATATCTATATATTGTTAACGCCCTTCCATCAGAGACCCAATAACCTCCAACAAATGGGTACGGATAATCTATAAATGCTGTTGGTTGATTTGGTGCAAAGGCAAAGCCCCTTTCAGGGTTAATTGATTGAGGCAAGTAATTAAACGGTATATAACCAACAGGTTCATAATTAGGTATTGATCCATTTAAGATAGTTCTACCACCAACAACCTCTACACTTTCATTATTTGGTAATGTAATCCTTATTAAAGGATAGAGGCCCGCTGTAATAAATCCTGTCTCATTCTTTGAAACCATTGCTAAATTCTGTGTTGGCTCAACCCAATATCTTGCTGCATTTAATAATTGAGAGAAATTTGTTGAATTATCCAATAGGAATTCAGATATCAATGTTAAGAATGGATAATATTGATTTACCCAATAAAGGCTTATACCCATTTTTAATGTATTGTTATAAGAAACTAAAGGCCCGTTATTTGTATAATAAATTGTATATTTTTTGTTCAATAAAGTAAAATTATACTCCTTTAAAGGTAACCATTCACCATTAAATAGATAAGAATGGTTTTCCATATTTACAATTTCTAAATAAGCGTTGCTAGACGCACCTAAAGGAGTTGTCAATCCCCATGCAGTATTTTCCGTATGACCTATCAAAACACCTGGTTCTCCAACTAATTCATAACCAGTTACGTTTAATCTAGGAGATACTAATTGTAATGGAAGCCATAATGACGGATCATATAAAGTTAAATGCGGATCGTTAGCCATCATTGGGTATCCAGTACTGCTGTAATTACCAGTAACTTCCCATTCATTGCTACCTAAATCAACAAAGCTTAATGGATCTGAGCATATTTCATTAAGAGATGAGATAATTAATGGGATTGCCTTATATAAGGTTTCATTACTTAATCCATTTGCAAAATTGCTATAAAAGTTCAATGACCAAAAATATGAAGGACTTATATTAAAGCTTTGAAGATTTAAGTTATTAACAGTTCCATTGCCTGGCATTGCTGTTAAAGAACCATTTGTATAATAAGGGTAATATGGGAAAAGTTCTTGAGTTAAATTGTAGCCTAAATGTGTATAAATTAAAGAAAGCCTTAGTTCATCGCAAAAACCTTTGGCTAATCCCCATGACATTACTTCACCCCAAGCTATTGAATAATATGGGGTGAAATCGTAAGGCTTGATTCTTAGCAAATAAAAAATGGGAGGTAATTCGTGAGAGCTTTCAGCCTGAGAAATATAAGCGTTAACTCCGTTTGAATATGCCTGCAAATAAGAATAGATAACAGGATAGTTTTCCTTAACATAATTTAATGAAAAGTTTGCATTTTGAGGAAAACCAACGTAATGGGCGTAAAGATCTGTGCTTAGAGTTAAATTGCCAAACCATGAACTTAAATTACCTACCCCTGTTAAACCGAATAATTCAAGCTGAAACAACCTCATATAAGCGGTATAATATCCTTCAGCATAAAAGGCATCATAGGTATCATTAGCATATATATGTGCTACTCCATTATTATCTATTATAATTTTAACAGGACTCTTTAAACCTTTTAGGTATATTGTTTGGCTCTTTAATTTAGAGGTGTAGGAATAAGGCCAAATACTGTTTTTAGATGGGCTAAATAATGAAAAACTTTGGCCCAAATAAGATACAAATATTAATATAAAAAGGAAAACCGCTATTAATATATAGGATTTCTTAGCCATTTTTTCACCATTTTTAATATGTTTTTATAGCTTAAATATGTTTTATAGAATTAAATCTGTTAATTTCCTAAATACTTCCATGATTTCTATTATGAAAAATAATGGAATCGTCTTGCTGCAAGTTCTACTATTATATCAAATCAATCATTTATAATAAAGCCTATAAGCAGTCAATTACTTCTATTTAAATTGCTTTTTAAATAATTGCCTAATTAAATTAATAGTTTTCTATTAATTCTTTATTTTCATGCTTTTATAACTCTTTTAATAACGTTAGGAAAAAGTACAGTAAATAAAGCTTTTTTATAACAACAAGAAAAGCTTTTTGACAAAAGGTGTTTTACATTTTTTATAATAAATTTCTTAAACATAAGATACGCATCCAAAAATTATTAACTTTGGTTACATAGGTTAAATTGGTGAAATAGGTGACTTTGGTAATAAAAAATGTAAATGAGGAGAAACTCAGAGAATTCAAAGCTGAAGCTATAAGAAGAGGTTTAACTTTATCTGAAGCTATTGATCAAGCTATGGATCTCTGGTTGAATAGGGTTAGAGATAACGATGAAAGACAAGAAAATAATAAAGTCTTTAATAAATTAAAAGATGAAATACTATCAAAATATAAAGATAAATATGTAATTATAGCTCAAGGTAAATTCATAGGAGCCTACGATAGCATAGATCAAGTTGAGGAGGTTCTTAAGAAATTAAACGTTAAACATGCTATAGTATTTAATCCCAGTAAAGATATCAAAAGTGAGGGCGAATGGTTGGGAGGAAGTTTATTACAATAAAGTGTTTTAATGGCGAAAAACCTTATATTAATTTAAAACTCCAAAATATCAAGCTTGATGAATTTGAATTAAGCTTAAGATTAGATACAGGTTTTGATGGTACAATAATGCTAACAGATAGTATCTATAAGTACTTTGAAGTTGGAGAATTGCCAGAAGATTCATGGTTTAGGTTTAAAACCTTAAATGGTTATGTTATCATGAAGACGTCAAGAGCAATCATAGATTTGGGCAGTAAAAAGATAGAAACTTACGTCTTATCCCCAAGAGATTTTGAGGGAAAGAATTTAATAGGAATTGGAGTTTTAAAGGAATTATCAATTTTAATTGATAAGGTAAAAGAAACATGTACAGTTAATGAAATACTTTGATTTTTTATCTTAACTCCAATAAATAAACCTGCGTCCTTTAACCAGATAGGATAAAGTTCAGAAACTATCTCCTATCAGTAAAAGGAAACCCAAGTGGTCCCTTTAATTTAGGAAGTTCTATGGCGAAAATGCTCAAGGATCAAGGATTGTAACACCTACGGCATAGAATGAACATAAATATAACGAATGCCATAGATATTAGTATATGACAGAAAAAAGGTTTATTACAATATGTAAGTAGAAAATTATAGGAAGAAGGTAGCAATTTCTAATTCGGCCTTGGGCATTTTGGTAAATACCTAACTATAAATTATGAAGTTTTGAAAGAAGACAAAGGTCTTAAAAAATTTTGTTTAATACAAAAAAGGAAATCAAGAATCAAATTCTATAAAACTAATTTATAGATGCACAATGTATTTATAATTTGCTTTTAAATAAGGCAAAGGCTATTAATGAAAACTAAATTGTTCTTATTGTTAACCGGGGGGTTAACAACATAAGATTTATTGTATTTAAATATTATTTAAACCTTCATATAGAATTACAAATTTATTGTATTTAAATATTATTTAATATAAGAAAATATGGGGATAAACTATGGGTTTAAGGAGTTCTCAAGAATATATAAACAGCCTGAGAGATGGCAGGGAAGTATATTATAGAGGTAAAAGAGTTGATGATGTGACTAAACATGATATTTTAAAATCTACAGTAAATCATGCATCTTTAATATATAAATGGCAACAGGATGAAAAAACAAGGGAATTAACAGTTTATAAAGATGATGTTTATGGCTATTCAAGCAAATTTTATAAAATACCTAGAAATGGAAACGATCTAATAGAAAGGTTTAATTTAATTTATGAGACATCAAAATTAGGAAGAGGAAGTTTTGACGTAATTAAAGCTATTGGCTCCGATGCATTGTTTGCTCTCATGATTGTTGCAAAGAAAACTGATTCATACTTTAAAACACATTATTATGAAAATGTAATGAAGTTTTATGAATATGTTATAAAAAATGATTTGGGATTAGCTGTTGCTCAAACAGATGTGAAAGGAGATAGAGATTTACGACCTTTTGAACAAGAAGATAAAGATCTATATTTAAGAATAGTAGATAAAAACAAAGATGGTATAATAGTTAGGGGAGCAAAAGCACAAATAACACAGGCACCAGTTGCTAACGAAATTATAGTTTTGCCAACAAGAAATATGGGAGAAAAGGATAAAGATTATGCAGTATCTTTTTCTATACCTCCAAATACCAAGGGGTTAAAGATGATTTCAAAGCCTTTAAAAGCTAGTGAAACTGCTTTAAATGACCCTTGGTTTGTTTTGGGAAAGGAAAATATGGAAACACAATCACTAGTAATATTTGATGATGTGTTTGTTCCATGGGATAGAGTATTTTTAGCTGGTGAATACCAATTAGCAGGACCTTTAGCAGTTATGTTCCCAACTTTCCACAGGTTTACTGCTATATCTTATAGGGCTGTTATAGCTGATTTATTAATAGGCTTGGGAAAACTATTAGCAGAATTAAATGGCATTGATGATAAATCTCATGTAAGGAGAGATATTGTTGATATGATAAAATATAAGGAAATATTGAGAGAATCCGCTTTAGCAGCCTCTTTATATGCTGAATTAGATGAAGATACAAAAATTGCTATACCTAATAGGATATTTACAAACGTTGGTAAGCTTGTTTCAAACGAAAGTTATCTTAACGTGGTTAAGGATCTAGTAGAAATAGCCGGAGGACTTGCCGATACATTACCAGCAACTCAAGATTTTTATAATGAAGAAGAAGTAAAATACTTGAAAAAATACCTAGTTGGAAAGAAAGGTACAGATCCACTAACTAGGGCAAAGCTTTTATCATTAACGAGAGAAATATTATCAAGTTTAGGGGCATTTTTTACTACAATAATGATACATGCAGAAGGATCTATCGAAGCAAGTGTTATAGAATTATACAGATCATATAATTATGAAGAAAGCAAAAAACTTGCATATTATGCTTCTGGGATAAGTGATGAAATGCCTTAATTATCAAAAATTTAAATAAATATATTTATAAATTAATTAAAAAGTAGAAAATTATACTTTACAAAAGGGTTTTAAGAGCTTAATGACAAAATCCTTATTAATTATTAAAATTGTAGAAGATTTTCCAACTATAGGCCTCCAAGCCCATGAACCACTATTTGCAGATTTCATCTTATAATCGATAAAAGGAATGTGAGTATGGCCCATAATTAAAAATGTATCTGAGTTTAAAAGTAAGATTCTTTTCGTTATTCTTTCATAAAACCCTTTTCCTAAAAGTAAATTAATAAATGCAGCGATTATACCATTTTTGAACAACAAATCTCCATGAAGCACAACTAAATGCTTATCATTAAACCTTAACAACGCAACACCATTAATTGCTTTTACATTAATATTATTAATATTAAAACTTTCCATCAATCCTTTAATTTTTGGATCGTGATTACCTATAGATAAGGTTATTAAAATCTCACGCAAATTAGTAGGGTAACCAGTTAATTCAACAACAATTTTTGCCATAGATTCATCAAATTTCTGTTTTTCCATATTATTAAAAACATCCCCGGCAATTATTAAAACCTCAGGATTAATTGCCTTAATAGTTTTTGTAAAGCACCTTGCATTAAATCCCTTGTCTTCCGCATGAAGATCTGAAACTACAGCAATTCTATTATAAGTATAGCTAAGGTTAATCCATAAAACATTTCTTGATTTTTCTTTTATTATCAGCTCGATCATCCCGTCCCTTTTATTATATATTACGTTTTCAATTTACTTTCAGAATTAAAAAAGTTAAAGGTCCTTATATTAATTCGGCTTTCATTTAAATTTTATATGAAAAATAATCAAAACATAATAATACAAGGAATTTCAGGATATATTTAATATAAATAAAATTTTATAAAGATTTAAATTTTCCATATAAAGTTAATTATGAAATCTTTAAACATTTGTATATTTATAGCTTTGCAGTAAAATACTATCATTAAATACAAAATTACAAAATGTAAACTCCACATTAACATCAGAACTCTCATCACTAAGTAGCTCAATATCAAATAACTACAAATCATTATCATCTTCAATATCATTAAACTCAAGTATTACAACTGTAAATAGTAAGGTATCATCTGTATCCACAAATCTTAGGGCTTTAGGTGGAGTAGCTGTAGTAATAGGTATAATAGCTATAGCAGCTGTTTTTATAAGGCATAGGTTTTAAGCTATAATATTTTTATTTATTTTTATTTGGTCAAATTAGATTTATATGCATTATCTTGTTTCCTTTATAATAAAGCTATGTTTTTTATTTGCAATAATTATGTTGAATAAAACTTAACAACAGAAAATCAAAATTAACAATAAAACAATAAGAAGTTTTGTTATAAATTAATTTAAAAATATTTTATTTAAGATTCTCTTTCCACAGGAAAGTTTTTAGGGATATGCTTCAATAAAATCAAGCTTTCTCTAATTGTGTCTTACCTATTTGATATCTTACCAGATATTAAAAGGTCTAATATCATGAATAATTTCTATAATTAGATAAGAGATTTTTCACTCATAACTATATCTTATGGGTGTTTCCCTTACATTCATATATTTCCCTTAAATTGAATGAAAAACTTTAACATTAAACATTGAAAAGCTTTTAAATCTCCTCATCTATAATTATTATTTTATATAATAGTTCTTTATCGTGTTTATTAATTAAAATAATAGTTTATTCACAGCAATTTATTAAGATCACTTGGTCTATATAATAAATCTGTATTATATCCGTTTTTTAATAAAAATTCAATTAAGTTTTCATCAATAGTCAATAATGGGATTTTTGAATATATTGAAGTAAAATAATATATTGCATCAATAATATCTTTATGGCCTTTATTATAAAAAGAAAAAGAATCAATATACGCTTCAATAGGAACTTCAAGTTTTTTATATGTTTCTCTTATAGCCTCTAATCCTTGATAAACAATTATTAGCTGTTCACTTTTTATGATTTTCAGTATTTTCCACATTGCCTCTAATATTCCAAATTCTATATAATATATATTATATTTCCTAAATAATTCAATTGCTTTCATTGCACTTTCTTCAACTTCAAATCCTAGAGCTGGAAGAAGAAATGTTGTATCTATCAGCAATTTAGGTTTTGTTCTCGTATTTTTCTTGGGCAATTATGCTCTCCTCTTCAAGGTCTTTTAATGTTATTTTACCTAGCTTTTTTCCTTTTAAAGATATAGTAACCGCATCTGGTAATGGCTTTATTTCAATTTTATCATCGTAAACTTTTAAAAGTAAACGAGTACCAACATCTATATTTAACTTTTCAGCTATATCTTTTGGTATAACTATTGTTCTTTTCTGTCTAACATAAATAATCCGATTTTCTGAAATTTCTGATCCACCCAGTTATTAGAATTAATCAAACCTTATAAATAATGCTAACTTACTATTATAACATAAAAAATATAATTATTAATCAAAAATAAAGGCTTCTAATGAAAACTAAATTACTCTTATTGTTAACCGGGGGGTTAACAATGTAAAATTCTAGCTCTTTATAACAATGTATTATTTAACCTATCAATGAATTTAAATTTCTTAAAATTATAGTTTAGCAAAATTTATTGGAGAAATTTTTATATGCACGTCAAAGATAATAACACATTTTTAAGAGAATTATATTACAAATAATTTTATTGTAATAATTAAAACTACTAAAACAAATATTATAATAGTTTTTTACTTAAAACATAATGTATTTTTCTTTGAAAAAATCATTTATAATAGATCAATTGTATGGAAGCCATTAAACCAAAATAGAGCATGATTAATGCCATTATAATCAAGAAAATACCGAAGTGCTTATTGCTCAAGAATTTTCTCCCTGACTTCCCTATAATTCCCATTATGCCAAGCCATACAAAGTCCATCCATACATGGCTCGCATACATTATAGAAATACCAAATATGAAACCTAATGAAGTTGCTGATAAAATTAGAATTAAGCCTACAGTAGCCCACCATGATAGGAACAAAGGATTAGATGCGGTTAATAAGAAACCTGTTATAACAGGTCTATTAACAATTTTTGAACCGTTTGAAAAACCTTGGTCTGACACAAAGCCATTATCATTTAGCCTACTATAACCATCCTTTATAACCATATAAGAGAAGTAAACTATAAATGATATAAGTATAAAACTTAAAACATACTTAATAAGAGCATCATCTAATAATGCCTTTATTTGTTGCAATAAAAAAGCTAGAGCTACAACAAAAGGCAACTCAAAAAGCAAGTGACCAAATGCTTCTTTAAAACCGCTAAACCATGAACCCTTTGAGCCTTCTACTATTGCTGAGAAAGTTAATGGTCCAGGAGAAAATGCTCCTGAAACACTTAACGTTATGGTTAATATTATTAGATAATACAGTTCCAACCTTTGCACCACTCTTACCTAAATTACTACAATTTATAAATTTTAATATATCAAATTAAAATTTGCTTTAAAAATATATAGGAATGCTTAATAATTATTTTAGATTAAATGCTTTGGTGAAAATTCATGCAAAAAATAATGGCTGCGCCAGGTCCAGTCTCTTACCCTCTTATACTTGCTGAAAGTAAAGCTGACATATCAATAGATTTTGATAAAGAAGGCTATTCCGATGTAATTGCAGATTCCATAACATCTTTAATAAAAAGAGGGCTTAAAGTAGATTTCATAACAGTTAAGGAATTATTAGCTGTACATCCAAAGCTAAAAGGACCAAAGATTGGAGTATTTAGAAAAGGGTCTGCAGGAGAAATACTTGTTAAGGCTGCTATGGATAAATATAATATAAAAGGAGAGATAATTTATGCTGATAGTTGGCAACAATTGCTTAATTTGCTTAATTCTGGAGAATTAAATAGCGCAGTAGTAAGCATAGCATTAGTAAAGCCTGAGAAAACTCTTGAATCAATAGTAGGCGCCCCAGGTGCTTGTGGGGTAAACATCAACAAAAAAGAACTAATAAAACCAGTAAAAGATGCATACGAATTAGGAATAAATATAGCAAAAAAGGATCCTGATGAGGCCGCTGATAGAATAGTGTCAAGGCTTCCTGTAGATGTTCCACGTGATTTTGTGTATAAGATAATTACAAATGCTGAATATTTCTTCAGACCAGCGGAAAATATTGATTCGTTTATAGAATTAGTTAAAAAATATAAAGCCTGATTTTTATTTTATAATTACAGGATATCATCAAATCAATATGGAATCTCTACTTGTTTCTAAAAGAAAAGTGCTAATTTTTTAAATCAACAAAGAATTTTTCAAACAAATGAGTAGTTATAGCAAAACAAGGATAAATCAACAGAGGAAATTTTAATTAAGTTGCTAAATTTAATTAATTTAGCTTTTCTTATTTAAAATTAATGAAATAAAGAGTAGCATAATCCTAAAAACCAAAACATATTTTCATTTATCCTAATATAGATATCAAGCTATATGTAATATAAGAAAAGATGTATGCAGTTACTAATTGAACGATCAGACTTAGTAAAGCTCTATGCCAACCTATAATTTTAGCTAATGATAATAGAGTAGCTATGCATGATGAGTAAAATGCTATAAAAACCATTAATGCAAGTGCAGATGCAATACTTAGCGACTTTATTAGCGTGAACCCACCAAATAAAGCCATGAGGCCCAATACTACTTCCTTAAATATCCAACCTCCCATAAGCATAACAGATACCTGCCATGGAAGCCCTAATGGTGCGAATATAAATTCAATTTCTTTCCCGGCTATTGCTAACCACGAATTTTCTATATTAAAAGTTATACCGTGAGGTCCAAGCACTGAGGGAAGCCACAATAAAATTGTTGTAGCGAATATCATAAGAGAAAGCTTCTTAAGAAACTCTTTAATATAATTCCATGTCTCAATTATAATAATACGCCAATTGGGTAACATAATTGGTGTCGGAGGAAGCCTTTCTACTGCCATAGGTTTTCCCATAATTAAACGATAAATAAAAAATGAGAAAAATATAGCTATTATTGAAGCTAGATAAGGCAATAACACAGCCAAAGGTACAAGAATTGGGGGTAGCACAGCTGACGCTATTATTAAGAAAAGAGTCATTCTAGGAGCACATGGTACATAAGGAACTAGGAGTGCTGTTAGGTACCTGCTTTTCATTCCCCATAGTGCTCTAGCAGCGCTTAATGATGGAACATTGCAAGATGCTCCCATAAAAAATATTATTATACTGCGAGGAGGTATCCCTAATTTCGTGGTTATTTTTTCAATTCCAATCGAAAAAGCTCCTATTAAACCTGTTTGTTCATAAAGTGACATAAAGAACGCTACTGCTGCTATATAAGGTATAAATGTCATAACTGTTGAAACCCCTGACCAAATTCCGTTAACAATAAATAGTGTAAGTATAGGGTTATTTGGTATTGTAAGAAAATTGCCAATGTAATCCAAGAAACTCTCTATTATAGGTATAAGAGCGACCGGGCTATTACCAAATGGAGTGTTGCCATCAATAAAAAAGAGTATTATCATAAGAGTTCCCAAGAGAATACCAATAAGTGTTGGTATAGCTATAGATGATTTGGTAAACAACTTTTCCATCCATAAAGAACCTTTAAACTCTATATCTATTTCAGGAACTTCTCCGATTTTTGCTGCATTTAACTTAATTATCTTCCTAAGCTTATAAATCCCTGTACCTTTAGCTGCTGAAGTAAATATTACTGGAACCCCTAACTTGGTCGATAAAGCATTTTCATCAATAACAGGAGAAGCGAGATCTACCATATTAAGAACAAATATAGTTCTTTTGATTTTGGCTAAATACCTTAATATTGATAGTGATTCTTTGATGGCATGTGGAGCACCCACCACTATAACACAATCATAGTCTCCATTAATCACATCAGATATCGCAAGCTTTTCATCTTCGTCTTTAGGATTTTCAATATTGAATATTCCGGGAAGATCAGAGATCTCAATACGTGTATTTTCTTCAATAAAGTATCCAAAGGCTTTGCTTAAAGTTTTTCCAGGATAATTTGCTATCTTGACCCGTCTTCCCACAAGACGATAAAATATAGTTGATTTACCTACATTAGGAGGGCCAACAAGAGCACATTTCATAAATATACCCATTTATACTATTTATATAAAGAGTTCTTGTTTTTTACTTATTAAATTTATATAATATTAGATAATGAAAATGAGTTAAATAGCAAAACCCTTGAACTTAATATTTAGATCTTAAAGCTTTAAAATATGTCTTTTTAATTTATAATCAAAGTTATTATAGAATACTGTTGAAAAAGAGTTTTATTTAATCAAGTAAAAAATTTTATAATTAAACGAAAAAATTTATATATATATATTTTTTTAAAATATTAAATTGTGATGTGTTATGGAAGGCAATAAGGGTATAGGTTTACTAGACAGAATGTTCAATTTAAGTGCTTATAATGCAAGGCCGAGAACGGAAATAATGGCAGGTATAACCACTTTTTTAGCCATGGCCTACATATTGTTTGTAAACCCATCAATATTAACATCTGGATTTGAATATTCAATGAGTTTAGCAACAGGAATGCCCTTATCAGGTATATCACAACAATATCCCGCACTTATTCAACAGGTTAAATTAAGCTTTACAGTTGCAACAGCATTAGCTGCAGGAGTTGCAACCTTGATTATGTCCTTATATGCGAGATTACCATTTGCATTAGCACCAGGTATGGGTGAAAATGCCTTCATTGCCTTCACAGTTATACCCGCTTTCACAAAAATTTTAAAAATTTCTCCATTATCGTCATCAATCGATATACCTATGTTTTCTATCTACTTGGCTTTAATATCAGTTCTATTTAATGGAATCCTTTTCATAATATTCTCTATAGGTAAAATCAGAGAATTTATAATAAACTCCGTTCCGGAAAGCATAAAAATTGGCATTGCTATAGGAATTGGCCTATTTATATCTACTATCGGCCTCTCAGATATAGGACTAATCATGCCTGGTAATGGTTTAGTTACTATAAACTGGCAGTCATTTTTAACTTTGCCTCTCTACATAGGCTTTCTCACATTAATAATAGCAACCGTATTAAACAAGTATAAGGTTTCAGGTTCTTATTTAATAGCAATAGTCATTGCTACAATAATTGGAATTGCACTTAATTTAGTTAGCATACCATCTACTTTTTCCTTGATCCCAACTTTTTCTACATCAATACTAAATAACATCCCAATGTCATTCTATCTATATTTTACTTTGTTTGGAATAGGATTTCCAATAGCTTTTTCTTTGTTTTTAGTCGATTTCTTTGATGGAATTGGAACCATAACTGGATTAGCTGATAAAGCTGGTCTTATAAAAAATGGTAAAGTTATTAATATAAATAAAGCCTTAATTTCAGATAGCCTTGCTTCAATAATAGCACCCTTTTTTGGGACTTCAACAACAGTTGTATATATAGAATCAGCAGCTGGTATAGAATCTGGAGGAAAAACTGGATTAACATCCTTTGTTACAGGCGTCTTATTTTTAATATCAATGATTTTAGCTCCATTGTTTATAATAGTTCCTTCATTTGCGACAGGAGGTGTTTTGGTAATAGTGGGGTTATCATTCATGACCTTATTTGGAAAACTAATTCAAATTACTGATCCTTTGGAATACATACCAGCGTATTTAACTATACTAGGAATACCATTAACATTCAGCATAACTGCAGGAATAGGACTTGGAGCTATAACATATGTATTATTAAAAATATTTGCCGGTAAGTTTTCCGATATAAGACCAGGAATTATACTAATTGCTATTCTATTTGCCTTATACTTCGGTTTAACAACTTATCTGGAAGCAGGATAATTTTATTTAATATATAATTATTTATATTTTTTAAATTAATAATTTATTATTTAGTTGTCTTTATTTTTAGCTTGAACAAAAATTTGAGCTATCATATTTTAGAGAAGTAACTGAAATTAATGATCATTAATGTATTGAAAGATTTTGGATTTTAAATAAAGATTAATATTTTATTAAAATAGGAGCAGAAATATTTAAATGCAAATATATTTGCGGGAAAAAGAGTAATGGTTTTATTTTCAATAGAACTTAAAGGAAAAATAAGTAACATATCTAAATATTATTTTCAACATTTACGAATAAATTATAAAGGCTATATCACGAAGGCCACTTCTTTAAAAACCTGAAACCCATTAGCATATAAATAAGAGACATCAAAGCTATTAGGAAAGCTACATAAATGGGTATTAATACAATGTATGTGCCAATGGGATTGCCATAAGACAGACTAGTTTGATTTGAAGCAGCTTGTAACACAGAAATACTTTGTAATATTGTAGTATTGGTCTTAGCATGCATAGTCTGATATGCTATGATGGATGCTGTACCGCTTTCTATAAACAAAAAATACATAGCTAGGAATCCTATAAACCAAAGACCCTTACTAACTTTCTTAAAACCTTTATAATTTAACCTATCATAAAGGCTATAAAAACCATCACTTATATGGTAGAGAGCTATTGAAAATATAAGAGGAAACAAGAACAAAGCAAATATTATGTAAGCTAAAGACATGAAGTTCAATGCCGATACACTCTCCTTGTGCAAAATCATATCAAGCTTAAGATCTTTCTTTATGATAATTCATGAAGAAAAATATATTCAGAGAGCGTTATTAAATTGTACAGGTATAACTTTGAGAAAAAGCAAGAAACTAGCTATTTCACACCTGGAATAACCAATGAACTACTATCTATTGTTGTAATTTTAAAAATTTTAGTATTATTTTAATTTCATCTTTGAAATTTGTAAATACTATCTATGCTGAATATTTTTAATTTACGGCTAATTTTATTTTGTCAATTAAAAATAAAAATTTCTTTAGTATTCAAATTTCTTTCCAGCCTCATAACCCCAGAAATAGAATATTAATGAAACTACAATAAATAGTATGTTATCGTATGGGAATGGTATTTTGTTTAAATTGCTGCTTCCAAAATATGAAATTATCATTGTTGAAACCAAATATAAAGGTAGCCATCCTCCTGCTATGAAATCCCTCTTCTTTATTCCTATGCTTTTATGATAATAAGCAAGAAATACCAAACCTATGAGAACTGATATGCCAGCTATATAAATAGCGCTCCATCCTGACCAATAAATTAGTAAACCTCCAATAACAAAGGCAATGGGAGATAATATTTTGGATGCTGGAACTTTAAATGGCCTTTTCTCATCAGGATATCTAGCTCTAAAAACTGCAACGCTTATAGCCAATGGAGCATATGAAAAGTTGAAAGCATCTATTAAAACAGTAAATATTGTTGCAAAAGATGGTAAAAGTAGAAGATAAATTATTTATAGGACTAATATTAATATGTTCGAAATGTATGGAACTCCCTCTTTGTTTAGCTTTGAGAAAACTTTGGGGAAATATCTATCATAAAATGATAGGGAATAACCTACTCTTGAGGCACCACCAAAATAAATTAATGCATCTGTATATGAGGCAATAATCGTTCCTGCTATCATTAGAAATATTAAGATTAAAAGAAGATTTGAAGGTATTTTAACTGATGTCAAAGCCGTTATATATGGATATGGTAGAGTTATTAATGAAGGCCATTGAGATGGGTTACTGATAACTTTATCCGCAACTCCCTAGAAATGCAATGCTTTCAACCAAATAGATTATCATTGTTATTATTAAAGATGCTATAACTGCTTTAGGTATAAACTTCCCAGGATCTTTAACCTCTTCTGAATAATTAACAGGCTGCTTAAATCCAGCGTATGCCAGAATTGTTGATGTTACTGCAGTGAAGAAACCTATTGCGCCTAAGTTAACAGGCATAAAACCTCCTAAAATTGGTGAATTAAAGTTCTTTGCATTAAAGAAGGCAAATAGAGCCAAAACAGGTATCATAACCATAGCTATTTTTAAAACCGTTAAATAATTGTTTATGTCACCTATTAAACCAACGTGCTTGTTGTTTATCAAATACGTTATTAAAGCTATTATTGCACTTATTACTATACCCAATACAGTTAGAAAACCTGATTTATATAATGATGGAAAATAATATGCTAGGTATTCAACAAAAGCTATTATAGAACTTGGAGTGACTAAAGCATAGCCCAAAAATGCAGACCAACCGTTTATTGAACCAGCAACTGGTCCATTGCTTTTAGCTGGGTAGTAAGCTACGCCACCAGCTCTGGGCCACATAGTTCCAAGTTCTATAACAACTAAAGCAACAGGTATAATTAAGAGAAATGCAATAACCCATGATAAAATACCTGCTGGACCATCATAACCTAAAACATAAACGGGAATAAATGCTACTGCATCACCAATAATTGCTCCTAACGTTAAAAATAATACGTGCCAAAACCCCAACTCCTTTCTAAAGCCCATGTGACCATCCTAAAGACATATGTTTATATATTTATAAACTTTTCTCTCTTTTAAATTTATAACTAAGGTAAATTATTTAAGCATTTTAATTTTAAAAATAATATTATAATTGTAAAGAAAGTTCCATAATGACCTTCTCCCCATCCTGAAGGACGAGGATTACCACTTTATTGTCAGGCTATAGTAATAGAAACCCCAAGTGACAGCGTTGAGATAAAGAGATGGTTTAAGAGGAAGCAGCTTGTCTATCAGTTGCTCATGGTGAAGCCTGAGTGAGCTCTTGGGAATTTAAGCCAACATAGAGAAAGGATAGACCTCACACTTTTTTAAGACCCTCAACAGGATTACGGATGCTTAGTTCAGGCCCCATCAGATGGGTAGAGTACCGAATATTAACCCATAAAATAGTGTCGTGAGGTCCCAAGCTAGGGAGAAAGGGCTTCTCATCAGAGAGAGTCTAACCGCCTGAGCTACGTAGGTGGTTGGCTCCATCATGACGAGGGGCAGTAGGTATCTGGATACTACCGAGAGCGGGAAGTAGACAGGAGCTAAGAAGGTGAGCGCAAATGACGCTATTTGTGTCACCAGCTGTAGCAGCCTCCAACTCCTTATCCTCGCGGCAAGTCGTGAGAGTCTCCTCGGGTGAAACGTCATAGTACCTGTATCCTTGACCCCAGCGGCATCCATGAGTTCAGTAAACGTCATATGCCCTTTATCGCCGAGGGCTCTTATTATAGCCCTTTTGGTCGGGTGCGACAGGCCTCAAACACGTCTTCTGACAACAGCTCACCCGCTCTTATGTAAAGGGCCTCGTCAGAGATAAAGCCTCCTGACGAGCGTGGTCCTCAAGTTATTGAACTCAAGTAGTGAGTGGACTCGTCAGTTAGTAGACGTATTCTGAGTCTTTATAAGTTGCACTTCTCAGCTTCTTTATAAACGTCGTTCATACCAAGGTTTTTCATAAAGCTCAGGACTACGAGGATCATGGATTAGGACCTCTTTTCTGGCTTAGTCGTCCCTTGCTCTTCTCCTTAAGCTCCTCCCTTCCCAAGGCCTTCATCGTCATTTGTGAGGAAAGTGGAAACTTTATGCTTCGGCATGCTTGCATCGCTTTTTAAACTTTATGAAATTGTAAAGTTGCTAATAAAAGTGAAATGGGAGGCGTCTTGCCAATAATAATCTACACTGGACCTAATAGCTTTCCAGTCAGTAATAGCTAGAGCCCAGATCCTGGCTCATCAGGTCCAGGTATATGCCTACTCAAACAATACTATAATGACCCAGGGCTACCTGGTGCTCCGCGCCACCTCCCATAGCCCCAGGATGGGGCTCACGTCCTAGAAAAGTAAGGGGTAGACCTTGTAATAATATATTAATTTTGAAAGATAAATCAAGAATGGTGAGAAAGGTAACAATTGAATTTAAGAGGAAAGAAGACGTAAAAGAAGCATCAAAAGGAACATACGTCCAAGAGATTAATAAGAGGCTAGAAGAGTTTGAAGAATATATAGAAAAACGTGATCCTGTTCAGGCCTCCGAGAAGATATATAAAGCTGCAGAAGAGTTTTTAAAACTATTAGCTGAATTTTATAACATTCTAGAGGCAAGAGAAGCAAAGCTTAAGGGAAAATGGACTAGAAGACTTTTAGATAAGGCCTCTTATGAATTGGGTTTAACAGACATATTTGACATAGCAGATAAGCTCCATGTATGGGGATTCCATGAAAGGTCTATGGATATAGATGATGCTAATAGGGAAAAATTGTAGCTAAAAAATACAAAGCAGGTTGGAAAAAGAAGGGTTTATATAATCATGCAACGTCTATTTATTACTCTCAATGTTTTTATTAAATATACTAAAGAAAAAGCAACCTACATAACTTTAATATTTAATAAGACAAAGATAAATAAGGGGTGTTTAATGAAACTATATTTTAATTTCAGTAAAATTAAGTTTGTTTCTTTACTGGAATTAATTACATCTATATCCATTTTATTGTTAATATAGGTACTTCTTCATGAAGAATATATTCTTCCACCCTTTTTAGCAACTGCATCAACAAAATATGCTGATAAGGATTGGAAAATCAATAAGCAAACCACAATAGTTTTTTCATATTTATTTGCAGGCATTGTTGCAGTAATTTTTTCATTATTTGTTTATGGAATTTTCTACGCAACAATAGCATCGTTTGTTTGCTATTTAATAGAATTAGTTTTAAATATAGAACACCCACCTTCTTTACTAATTACATTTATTGGTGTTCTTGATCATGTAAAGCTCACATACATTATAAAACCTGTTTTAATAGGAATATTTATTATAGAAGGTATTAGTTATATATTAGAATATAAAATAAAATAATCTTGATAAGGAATTTTTAATTAGAATATACTAAAATAACGCAAAATCTTTTTATTTCTTATATTTATAAAAAATTAACGCAAATTTACATAAATATTTAAAATTAAAATTTATGTTGAATCTTTTCTTTCTGAATTTTCTGCGAACTTTAAAGATCTAAATTCCAAATCGTGAACTTTTAAAGAAAATGTTCTTATTATTCCATATCCTGCTGGTGAAGATTGCAATAAATTCGTATATTTATCCATGCCAATTTTCATTAACGCATCTTCGTCTGCCCTCAACGCTATCTTAGTATTTGCTAAAGTAAGAATCAAATCATTTAGATCCGTAGGCCTATGAGTAGCTAGAATCGTCCCTATCCCTCTTACCCTACCTAACCTCATTATTCTGTTAATCAATTTTTCTAATGCCTCTTTTCCTTCATCGCCTCTCCCACTTTGAGGAAAATATTCATGAGCTTCATCAAATATCATTAAAAATGGTGTTTCCTTTCCTTCATTTTTATACCTACTATCAACAAGTTCAAATATTCTTTCTGCTATAATAAAAGCGGACATGGTAGCTGCAGAAACACCTTTCTCGAGGACAAATCTTAAATCTACTACTGTTTTTCCGCTTATTATATCATTATATTGAGGTTCATCTAAATAAAGATCGGTTTTACCTTCTTTAATATAAGTATCAATAACTCCTGTTTCCCTTAGCAATACTACTGATCTAATTATGTTATCTTTTGTTGTCTGATGTAAAGGCAAGCTTTTTAAGTTCCTTTCGCAATTTTTTTCCCATAAATCTATAGTACCTTCACAATTACTTGTTAACATTTTAAAGAATGCTGCACCTTGGGATGAGAAGAAAGGTGAAACCTCAGCTATTAAACCATAAGTTTTTACAAGCTTAAAGCCAATTAGATTAATTTTAAACTTTTTCTCCCCATCTAGAAAAACCATAGGACCTACTATTTTATCAACTTTATTGCTTATGTTGCTCCTTTTTAAGTAATTAGCTATTATATCATTAATTTCTGATTTAGAATAATCGCTTGTTATTGGTACAATTATGTTATATCCAAGCTCAGCTGCTGGCTTAACATAATCACCTTGTATATCAAAAACTATCAAAGGTATGTTACTGTTTCTCATAATTACCTTTAACAAATTAGTTTTTCCAGCACCAGTAGTTCCTACAATTAATATATGATGTCTTAAGATTTCATCCGTTAACTTTAATCTTATATCCAGTTCTTTATAACCCTCCATTATATTACCAATCTCAACCCCTTCTTTTGGCAAACCAAGCATTCTTATTATAAAATCCTTATTTGGTATAAATATGGGGCTTTGAGGGTCTATTGGAGAAGAAGGGGGAACTACTTCTCCGTTTATTTCCTCAGATAGAAGCTCAATAGTTAATGAAAGAGGTGTTGTTAAACTGGAGATATCTTCAGTTGGAGTTAAAGCAGGTATTTTTGATATTGCTAAAATATCGGATCTCTCTACATTTATTATTCTTCCTAAAATTAATGATTTTGAAAATGGTAACGAAATACCAATATAGCTTCCTATCAAAAATTTTTTGTTTAAATATACTTCAAATGGGATTTCTGCCTTTATTTCATTATTTTCCTTTCCATATGATATTGGGGTTATCCTAGAGGCTATACCAACTACTTCCCCATTTTTACTAGCATTTTCCTTTGCTTGGTTTATAAAATTTCTTAAATCTATTGTATCATTAGAAGACATTTAATCACCTAATGTTATTTACTATTTTAAAGTTAAAAATTTTAAACGCTATAATTTAATAGGGATCTTTACGGAAGTAGACTATGCAATAAGATCATTAATGAAGATTTTATCTGAAATATCATATAAAGAAAGCTACTTGGGTTCAGATTTACCTTCGGGCATTGTTGATGAAACGAGTTACATAAATTATGAAGGAGAAATTGATAGATGTGAGCCTCTAGATGAATTTGGTTATTTAGACAGCTCCTCAAGGATAATAAATGTACGAGGGGCAAACCTTTACTTAGCTTCGCTATACGCAAACGATAATGGGAAGCATATATTAATACCTTTAGATGCATCAATACCATTTATAGCCATAAAGGGATCTAGCGAAGTAATAAATAAAGTAAAGGATCTAGGTTTTATTGTTACTGAAAATGTTAACCATGTGCAATATTCAGTTAACTATAAGGATGATAATATTTTGGACGAGCTGAGGATAAGCCTTGAGAATTATGCCATAAACAACGCTAAGAGCAAGGTTTTAATTGTTGATGGCCCAATTTTTCCTGGGCCATATACAAAAATTATTGGAGAGCCTTATAAATCAGCTTTTGAAACTCTTAATATTAAAAGGAAGACTGAAAATCTAATAGGAATAGTAAAGAGGCTAAGCTTTACAAGAAAATTAAGCAGGGAAGAAAACATAGCTAAAAGATATAAAAAATTAGTTGATATTGGAGCAACTGATGATATAATAGTATTTGAGATGAGCAAAGGATTTGATAAATTTATTTCTCCAATTTATAAGGAAGAAGTTGAGATATTGAAAAACAAGTTTTATCGTTATATGGTATACATTAAGGTTAGAAATAGCGTTTTCAGAGTTGAGAGCAGGAATAAGGAATTATTGTGTGAAGGTGTATGGACTTCTATAAAAAATACATCAATAAGAGGAATACCGACTTTTATAGAGGCAGCAGATAAGATTTCTAGAAGGTTAAGTGCCTCAACTTATTTAATATCTTTTATTAATGCTATGAGCCTAATGGAAGTAAACTATGATGATTGGAATAGATATATTGAAGCTATGAGAGACTTGAGCGAATAATCATAATAATAATAATTTCTTACATTTTTGAATTAAAAATTAACAAGTATGATTTTTAGCAAATGAAAGTATAAAGAAAGAAAAAAATTCTTTGTATAAGAATGCAGTAACAAAAAGGTTGTTTATTATTAAAATATTTCAAATTAATTGAGAATAATGCTCGCTAATAAACAACTAATTTTTTAAATAGTTATAAGACCACCTTTATCATGAAAATTTATCAAAAACACATAAATTAATTAAAATATTGATAACAACTAATTATATATAATAAAATATATTATTTATTATCTTTTATATAATCTTTACTTAAAATCCCTATGTCAATGAGTTTTGTTAAGTTTTCCCAAGCACGTGAGCGAACATATTTATTTTCAGATTGCAATAATGATAAGAAATAGTTCTTCCTTTCTTTAACCTTATCGAAATCGATAAATCCTTTATAAATGAGTTTTGTTAAGTTTTCCCAGGCAGTTAAACGTACATATTCATTATTACTCTTCAATAATGATAAGAAATAGCTCCTATTTTCTTTAACCTTTTCGTAATCAACCAATCCTTTGTCCATGAGCTCAAGTACGTTGTACCAAGCAGTTAAACGAATTTTTTGGCTACCACTTCTTAGTAAAGAGTGGAAGTAGTTCTTTCTTTCTTTAACCTTTTCGTAATCAACCAATCCTTTGTCCATGAGCTCAAGTACGTTGTACCAAGCATATAGACGTACATATTCGTTACTACTTCTTAATAATGAGAGGAAGTAATCTTCCCTTTTACCTAAAATTTTTTTACTAATAAGTTTCGTAAGATCGGCCCAAGCAGTTAATCGCACATATTCGTTACTACTCTTCAATAATGATAAGAAATAATTCTTCCTTATTTTAACACTTTCTAATTCAACTATTCCCCTATCAATAAGTTTTGTTAAGTTTTCCCAAGCAGTTAAACGAACTTTTTCATCTCTAGATTTTAATAAAGAGAGGAAGTAATCCGAGTCTCTTTTATCAATCATTCCCCTATCAATAAGTTTTGTTAAGTTTTCCCAAGCACGTGAGCGAACATATTCATCATTAGATTTTAATGCTCCCAAAAACAGTTTGTGAAAATCATCAATATTGCTTAAAGCATTTATGTTATTCAAAACAAAATCATTAAATAATAAGTTAACGATTCCATGTAAAAGCTTATCATCTATATCATCAATATTTACGAGAACATCAAGAGCCATAAGCTCAAAAATATCCTTATTATACCATAGAGAATGTAAAAATTCGACCGATAATATATCATAAGCCAACTTTTTTCTTTTATTATTATATCTCTTATATTTTTCTTTATTTTTAAGGTAATCCTCAAAAAATTTAAAATAATTCTGAGGAATTCTTTCTAATTCTTTCAATATACCATTAATAACTTCATGATATTCTTCAACGTTATACATTTGGCTTCTTAAATTTTTTATGCAATCATCTATTTCACTCTCATAACTTTCAAAAATTGATTTAAATAAATAATCATAACCTTTTTTAACTGAATTGTGAATTGGCCTGATTTCGCCATAAATAGGATCTGTTTCGAAAAGAGGAAACCTTGTATAAATTCCTTTCATTGTTAATCCTATAGTCCCAATCTTAGGTTGTTTCGTCTTTAATTTCTTTTGCTCATTAAAAAGAGCGTCAAGGGATTTTATAATGTATGATTTCTCATAATCTTCTCCATATATAAGATTGAGTGCATCTTTATCAATCTCGCCTAAAACTACATTTTTAGTTTTTAATATAGCACCAAGGAGGGCAAGTATTAGCAAGAAATCCTTTTTGTCTTCTTTCCTTCTTGATGATATTTTGCAGTCAAATAGATAAAATTGCTCTATCTTTTTTGCGGCATATTTCACTGGGTCTTTTTCTATCTCATCTATATCTTTTTGTCTTATTGCTTTTTTACCTTCAATAAAATACCTAAGTATTATAGGTAACCCATTAGCATTTTCAATTATTTTTTCTTTTAAATCATTAGAAATGGGAATCTTACCTCCAAGAAGCTGATCCAGAATTTTATGCATCTCATCCTTGCTTGCTTTTCCTACATTAACTATTACAGTTCTGCTCTTTAATCTTTCTTTTTCCTCATCACTATTAAGACCATTTAGAGCTGTTTTATAAATTGTGTCCCAATCAATATCCGTAGTTGTAATTATTATTGGTCCTGTTACCTCTTTTTCTTGCTTTTTAACTGCTTTTATAAGTAGCTTATATGCTTCCTTTAGCTCAGATTCACTTACCCTTGAATCGTCTATAAGCAAAAGAGATCTATCCTTAGGATAATCAAAATTTTCCATATCATCAATTGCGTAAGCTTTTATATTAGCTTCAGAAAGTAAAGCTTCTCTAACTATTCTGTAAGTGAGCCAGCTTTTTCCAACTCCAGAAACACCAACAATGGCATAGACTAAAGGATCTTTAGACGGATCCCATAATGATATTTTATTTGAGATTTCCTTTCTATTTATTAACTCTTCTTCAAATTTAGGGCCTTTATATAAAGAAAGTTTTTCATGTATTTCAAGAGGTTCCTTATTAACTCCATAGTAGTACTTTAAATTGTTTAAATCAAGAAGTCTTAAAGCCTTTGCTTGGTTTACAAAATTTCTTAGATTTGTTGTATCATTAGAAGACATTTAATCACCTAATGTTATTTGCTATTTTAAAGTTAAAAATTTTAAACGCTATGATATATTTTGTGTGTTTATTCCCCCTCCCCTCCTTCCCCGGCTTAACTTTTCCTTACTTTTAATTACTTCTAATTCAGCCGCGCACCCCTTTTAAGGGATCGTAAACATTAACTCCTAAATCATTGGGATAAATTGAGAAAAACATCACTATCTTCCTTATATACCTTTTCTATAGAGTAAAGAGGTTCTATTGAGTCATTTTCTAATGTAGCATATCTACTTTCCTAATACATCACAACTATTTTCACAATCTTAATACAATTACCCTCTTAAGCAGAATTCATCATCAGGTAAGGATTAACTTTATTGCATTCTC
>NZ_JBMFIW010000010.1:0-51824 GCF_049974385.1 Caldisphaera sp.
AGTAATGTTGAGTGGATTGAACTACCAAAAGACGGAGAATTAACAACCTATACTATAATTACTACAAAACCATTTAGGTGAAGAGAAAATAAATGATAAATTACCATCAATTAGAGAAATAGCGATAAGATATGATGGTATAGATCCTGTAGAAGAACCAATACCTGTATTTCCTGCAGCTCACTATCATATGGGAGGTATTAATGCTGATCCATATTATAGGGTTTTAGATGAAAATGGTAAGTGGATTAAAGGATTGTTTACTGCAGGTGAGGCAAGCGCCGCATCAATACATGGAGCTAATAGGTTGGGAAGTAATAGTACTGCTGAGTGCTTAACAAGCGGTAGAATTACTGGAGAGCTTGCTGCTCAATATGCTTTAAGCTCTGATTTCCCCGATGGACCAGAACCTAAGAGGACTAAAGCTGAAGAGGATTGGGTTTGGGGATTGCTTAAAAGAGAAAGCGGAGAGCCTTCATATAAAATTAAACATGAAATACAAAAAACAATGATGTCAAATTTCTACGTTTTTAGGGATAGTAAAGGCATGTCTGAAGGATTATCAAAAATATTGGAATTAAGAAAAATGTTTATAAATAATTCATATATTGAAGATAAAGGATATGTTTATAACACAGACTTAGTTGCTGCGCTTGAAACCATGAATTTATTAGATAATGCATTCATGGTAGCTAAGGCAGCACTTAATAGAACTGAGAGCAGGGGTGCACACTTTAGGACCGACTATCCTAAGAGAGACGATGAAAATTGGTTAAAGCATACCATAGTAATAAGAAATGGAACTGATGATCTTTCAATATTATATTCGCCTGTAACAATTAATACGTGGAAACCTGTAGAAAGGAAATATTAGGGGGTGTTATTATGTCAGATGATGAAAAATTTAGGAGTTTGGAAATGGAGAACAGACAAGGTTTTTGGAAAGCTAGCTTAAATCCTTGGCTAATTCGTGCTAAAAATAACCCAGAGAGAGTAGCTTTTGTATTGCATAGAGTAACAGGTTTCATAATAATAGCATTTTTGCTTGCTCACATTTTGGAAACAGATTCACCTGTATGGAGCCAGTACGCTCCAATTAATGGTCTATCAGGTTGGGCCGCATGGACTTATATAATGGGTATTGAAAGTGCTTGGTGGGCAAGACTAGGGGAATGGATTGTTGCAGGAGCCGTTCTTTTCCATGCATTAAATGGATTTAGGCTTTTATTAACAGAATTCTTTGGACTAGGCATTGGAAAACCAGTTGAGCCAAAACCACCATATGAAGCTCCTACACTTAATGCTCCCCAAAGGACTTGGCTTTATATTGAATTTGTTGTTGCCCTAGTTTTATGGGCATTTTCAGCATTTTTGATATTTGGGTGATAGAAATGGAGAATAAAGCATCTAATATACAAATTTGGCAATATATAACTGCCATACTTCTTATATTTTTGTTAGGTTATCATCTACTGCAAAGAGTTCCATGGCTATTCAATGTATCTACATTTGACCAGACTTTAACAAGTGCCTTCGTTTATAATCAATACAAAGAAGCTGGATGGGCTCTATTACTTTTAGCTTGGGTTGCTCTATTTCATGGATTAAATGGAGTGAGAGGCATGTTATTTGAATTGCATCAAGGAAAAACATATAATACTATTATAAACGTGCTGTTCTGGTTAGTTTTCATAGTATTTGCAGCAATAGCAGCACTTACAATAGTTAAATTGCCTGCATATTGAGGTGAGATATAATGGCATTAGATATTGAGGCTGCAACAAAATTACCTCCTAAAGTTATAACGGTAAGAGTTAGAAGATATAACCCAGAAACAAAAAAGATATGGTGGCAAGAATATAAAGTTGAAACACATAAAGGAATGACAATGCTAGATGTTCTATTAGATATAAAGGAAAATGCAGATCACACACTTGCAGTAAGATATAGCTGCAGAATGGGGTTATGCGGGAGCTGTGGAGTTAATATAAATGGCACTCCAATGCTAGCATGTCAAACCCAGGTTTCACAAGTTACAAGTAATGCAAGACCTGTTGTTACTGTTGAACCGCTGCCAAACTTCCCAGTAGTTAAAGATCTCATGACTGAATTTTCAGACTTCTTCAATAAACATAGAAGCGTTAAGCCATATTTAATAAGAAAAGACACTGAGGAGCAAGAAAATCCCAAAGGACATCTAAAGATGAATCCAGAGGAGTTTATTGATATATTACAGTTCAGTAATTGTATCTTCTGTGGCCTTTGTTATTCTTCATGTCCAGTTGTGGCTGCAGATCCAGAATATCTAGGACCTCAAGCGCTTATGTACACTTTCAGATTTATAAATGACGTAAGGGATGAAGGACATAAAGAGAGATTTGCTATAGTAGATAGCGAACACGGTTGTCACAGATGTCACTTTGCTGCCACATGCAGTGCAGTTTGTCCAAAAGCTGTTGATCCAGCAGGTGCTATCCAAGGATTGCGTAGCAAACTGTTTAAATATAGACTTGGATTCTTTAAGAAAAAATCTTCCGAAGTTCTATCAGCTCCACCAGAAAAGGGAGAAAGAGTTCCACTACCACCAGAAGCTACAACCTTACCAGGAGTTGACTTAAAGCAATTTGAGAAAGAACCTGTAGTAATAAAATTACCCAAAGAATAATTTTAATTTTTTTATTTTTTATGTATAAATTTTTATTCTTTTAGTCACAAAAGGTTTGTCTTTATCTGCCATTATGTAATTCTGAAGCGCCCTTCTTATTATTTCGCTTTTGGTTACATTCCTCTTCTTTGAATATTCCTCTAGTATTTCAAGCAAATCATCTTCAAGTTTGAACGAAACTACTTTCATTAATCACTCACCTATTCAGTAACACCCATCTGGTATTATGCAAGCAAGACTTTTATTTAATGCGCACTACATTTATCAAGAGTTCTCTTACAATAAAAATACAGACAGCAGAAGAATATATTAGGCCTCTCTCAGTACTACTCTTAATAGGAGGAGACAGAAGTTGCCTACTGTACATCTGTCTATAAGTGACCAAATGTATAGCGAACTTAAAAACAAATCAGATGAAATAGGAATTCAAATAACTGATCTAATAAAGCTATATATAAAAACTGGATTACAGGGAGGTTTTTCAAATAAGAATGAGGACAACATAATAATAGCCAATATATCCAACAGACTAGATAAAGTCGAAAAAGATGTAAGAGTTAAAATGACATTACTCGAAGGTAAATATAGGCAAATTGAAGAAACTATGGATTATCTTATACAGAGAATAGATAGTCTCGAAGATTTGTTGACAGAATATAAAACCAAAAGAAAAGTTATACAGCAAAGTGAAGAGCAAGAAGCATAAATTTAACATTTTATAGGGTTACAATTCCTCTTAATTAAATTGCTAATACCTTGCTGTCTTATTTCGTTTAAGTCAAATGGTTCCTTAGATTGTCCACCTCTCAATTTCATTAAATCGTTTTCTAAATCCAATTCCGTATATAAGCAACGATCATTTAGAGCCTGGTTAGCTTGACCAATTCCTCCTGTTCCATTAACTAGTTTTGGCAATTCACTTCTGTTGTATACTATATCAACATCTAATAAATAAGATGTTGAAAGAATTGGAGACAATTTAACAACTCTTGTATTATTTCTTATCATTTTGTTTCCATATTCACCTTTAAAAGATAATAAAGGAATTAGGGAAGCTTCTGTGTAAACATTTTTAATTAAATTTTCCAATAATTCCGAATCTTCATAACTCATACCCATTATTTCTATTAAACCCTTTTGCTTGCTAATATCACTTACATATTTTAAAATCGTATTTGTATCTAGTTCTCCATCTCCTCCTGGACCATATACAGCTAGTGCCTTATCGAAATTTATATGATACAAAGCGCTTAATGATATAGAATCTGCTAATGGACTCCATAAATTTTCTTCACATCCAAGGCTTAATATGTCTCCGCCAACATCAACCCCTATAACAACATCTATATTATAATTTTCTGCTATATCATTTATTCCTCTAATTACCCCTTCTGTACCTTTAGTTAAATCAATAAAAATGGCTTTTTCACCAACGGTTTTTACAAACTTAGTAATTTGTGGTTCAACTTCCATTCCATATCTTAAAGCATAAGAATCTGAACTAACAATTGCTGTAGAGTATCCTATAGGTTCAACATTAACCATCATTTCCAAGGGTATTGGACCAGGATATGGGTCCACAGCAAACCTTTCCCATACAACGCTTCCTACAATTGTATTACCGCCAGCTTTTTTTACCTTGTTAGAAACATGATAGGCACCAACGATATCTCCCCCGCCCCCTGCTCCAAAAATAAAAACATTTTTGTTTTTAACTAATGACTCTAAGCTTTTATATTTCAATTTTCACACCAATTTAATTATACGATGAGAATATTTTAATTTAGCGTTTTTGAAAATACATGCCTTAATAATTAAGATTAAACTTTAATTTAACGATTTAATTTTCTTATATGTATACTTTGGGTATAAATCAATTCAAATATGTATTTTTCTATATGGGAAAATCTATATGAAAAGTTATAATTTAAAACTTCAATAGTAAAATTGCTCATCCAATAATATTATAATTTTCTTTAAAATGAAATTAAATTACACAATTAAGAGTACCTCCATCAAATAATATTACTGAACCTGTTAAATATTCAGGAGAAAAAGCCAAAAAAGAAATTATATCTTTTAGTTCGTCAAATCTACCAAGTCTTTTTAATGGAGATAATTCTTTAACGTATCTATTCCAAAATTCCTCTTCATTAACATTCATTTTTTTAGCCAATTTTCTAATTAAACTTTCAGAACCATCTGTTCGAAAACTTCCTAATAGTAATGCATTCGCTCTTATCTTATCTGGATAAAGTCTAGAATATGTTTTTATTAAAGGAAGCAAACCAATTCTAATGATATCGGATAAACTTGTTGATTCCATAGGAAAATATATTGAAAAACTAGAAATAATGATAAAATTTGCTTTTTTCTTATTATATTTATAAGAAAAATTCATTGCTTCCGCAGTAGAGTATAGATACATATTAAAAGAATAAACCCAATCACTATATGTAGCATCTATTATATTACATGGCTCGCATTTTGGATTTCCATAATTCATAACCACTACATCAATACTCCCTAATTTTTTGATGGCATAAGCAAATATTCTATCTATATCAGCCTTATTAGATAAATCACCTTTTACGCCGTAGACCTTAACTCTCTTCTTTTTTAATTCTTCTTTAGCCTTATCTATATTATCTTTATTCCTTGAACTTATAACCAAGTTGCACCCTTTTTCTGCTAATGAAAGAGCAGCTTGATATCCTATGCCTTTAGTAGAAGCTGTTATAAGTGCGTTACATTTATTATTCATAATTATCACCATAGAATAGAGGTATAAAAAAATTAAAATATATAGAGGTTTCAATAATGGCAATACCTATTTATGGAATTGGTACAATTAATGTAACAAAAAATTATATAAGTTATGTAATAACATTTGACTATTTCGATGAGAATAAAGAATATTATAACTTGGTCAGAAAAGAAACGCAAAAAAAGAATGAAGAAGAAAAATTAAAAACAGAAATGCAAAAACAAATCAACGGAGAGAAAACTATAATAAATGGAAATTACGTTTTTCCAGTTGTTAAATATGCTAAAATAGGATTTAAGATACCAAAAATATCATATGTAAATTTTTACATAGAAATGCCGATTAATCTAATAATTGGGAAAAATACATATGAAAATATCTATGAAGAAACAACGGCAAAATATGATTATATAGTTACTTGGATTCTTCCAAAATGCGGAAAATTTGTAAAAATTGATTCTCCAGGAAACTATGAATTTGAGAACAATTATGCGTTTTTATTAGTTTCAAAAGGTACAAAAATATCTGGCTATGAAAGCTTAGTTTTCGAAATTAAAGAAAAATGTTTCTAAATTATATATTATCAAAATATATATTTTTCAATAGACAATTAAAGCAGGGGAATAATATGGAAGATCTAATTGTACTTGAAAACGTAACAAAAAGATATGGAAAAATAACCGCATTAAATGATGTTTCATTAAAAGTAAAAAAAGGAGAAATAATGGCTATTGTAGGCCCTAATGGAGCAGGCAAATCAACCCTAATAAAAGTATCTTTGGGGTTGTTAAGAAAAGATAGAGGTACTGTTTTAATTTTTAATAAAGATCCATTTTATGACCCCTCGGCGAGAGAAAAGATTGGCGTTATATTTGAAAGGCCGTCATTACCTGTTAGTATGCCTATAATAGAATTTTTATCTCATGTTTCAAAAATATATAATAAAGACTTTAATACTATAAAAGAAGTTATAGATTTAGTAGGATTGAAGGGTAGTGAAAACAAAGCTTTCTCTCAATTAAGTGCAGGTCAGAGACAAAGAGCGGCTATAGCACATGCATTAATAGCTGAGCCCGAAATAATAATAGCGGATGAGCCTACAAGCAACTTAGATCCTGTGGAAAGAAATAAGATATTAGATCTATTTCTTAAAATAAATAAAGAAAGAGATCTCACAATAATTATATCTAGCCATGTATTGCCAGAAGTATTAAGAGTCTCATCAAAGATAACCATAATGAAATCAGGTAAAATATTAAAGGTAGGCGAACCTGATGATATTGTTAAAAATATTTCTATTTCCAGAATTAGGTGTAAAGATCCATTCGCAATAAAAGACTTCCTAGAAAAAAATGGATTTTCATTAAATATTGAAGGAGGTAATATATATGTTAAGACTGAAGATTCCGAAAAGACATCTAAGTTATTAAATCTAATTTCAGAAATAGTAAAGAAAGGACAGCAAATATATGGAATTGAATTGATAGAGCCAGGAATAGAAGAGATTCTGGAGGGATAACAATGTCATTGAAAAAATCTTGGGAACTTGCTTTAATTGATCTTTGGGATTCATTGAGACCTCCTAGCTTTGATATAATGCTTATATTAGTTGCAACGCTAAGCGGCATATTGTCTGTACTTGAACCAGTTACAACACCACCAGCAGTAAGTAATGCTGTATTAGGAGCAGTTTTATTTGTTACATCACTTTACTTAGCTTTAAGAGCATCATCCGATCTTGTTAACTTAGTTCAGACAGGGGTTATGCCTTTGTATTTGACTTACCCGATATCCAGGAGAAATATATCATTAATAATTTACTTGACCCGTGTTTTGCTACCTTCCATAATATTATTGGGAATCCCCGCTATAGTAGCAGGTATTATGCTATATCCTGTTGTAGGCAAAAACATAAGTGAATTTTTAATTATGTGGGTTGCATATTTGATTCAGGCCCAACTCTATGGATCTATATTTATTTTAGCTTCCAATAAAAGTAAAAGCGCAGGTACAGCTGCTGTGGTAAGCATAACCGGGTATTTTGGTTATACAGCAACAAGCCTTATATTAGCCCTTGTTGGATCAATAGATAATATTAAGATCTTAACGAATATATCAAATTCTATGGGATTATATAATCCTGTTTATGATATATTAAATGGTATTAGAACACCAACTTGGGAAATTTTCGTTGTACCAGTTATATTTATTGCTCTCTTTATAACATACGTTATATATTTTACAAGGAGGTTTGAGGTGTAATGTTTTGGTTTAAAAAACTTTTACCCAGAATTTTATTTGGAATTGGTATAGCATTAATTATAGCCTCTGCATTTGCGACACAATATGGTGTAAAAACATCTTCTTCATGGAGTATAGGGTATAATTCGCAATCAACGCCTGCAATACTTGCTGCAGTGCTTCCAACAGGCTCAGGTATAGCTCAAATAAACATAACTGGGGTCTCGCAAGCACTTTATTTAAATTTAACTGGGAATCCTCTTACTTTATTAGGGGAAGCAGGAGGTTTAGGATTAAAAACTGTTAATACTATTTCTCATGATGATTTTCAAACAGGAGTTTATTATTTGGTTACAGGACTACAAGGCAACCCAATTACTGCAGAACAAGCATTTCAGGGATCAGTTAAAAATGCCCAAAAGATAGGAAATAGCTATGTAGTTAAAAAAAGTCTAAACCCTGAAGAAAGCATAGTAGTTCTAGCATTCCCAAATTCATCTACAGTTTTAATAACTGAAAGTTTTAAAGTTACAGGTTATGGTCATATTTCATTGATTAATGGATTAGAATTAGGATTAGCCTTAGCTATAGTTTCAGTCATAATTGAAATTATAACAAGAAAAAGATAACATTATAAAACATCAATTTTTAAATAATTTTTAGTAAATTTTAATACTTTTATTGATATATTATAACCTATATTTTAATTTATATCTTGAAATTTAGAAACAAATACTTTTTAATATTTTTCATTATTATTTAATTGAGGTGATAAAGTTGGCTGAAAGGCAACAAAACACAATATATATTGGTAAAAAGCCATTAATGAACTATGCACTAATTGCTATTAAGTTTTTTAATTACGATAATATTGATGAAATAAAAATTAGAGCAAGAGGTTCAAACATATGTAAAGCAGTTGATATGGTCGAATACCTTAGAAACATGTATTATAAGGATTTAATTTTAAAGGATCTAAACATATTCGAAGAAGAAGTAACTGATGATAAGGGAAACGTTAAGAAAGTCTCTTCGATCGAAATAACTATAAATAAAGGTAAAAATGCTCCTATGATTTAATCTTCAACGTTTTCTATTCCCAGCTTCCTTAATATACCTCTATCTCTTCTAATCCTCTTCATTATAGTTTTTAAGTTCTTATAATAATTAAGCAAATCCTTAACATCTTCAATTGTTGTACCACTTCCCAATGCTATTCTTTTCATTCTTTTTCTATCAATTAATTCTGGATTATCGAGTTCTTCATAAGTCATACTTTCTATAATATGGATCCATTTTGTCATTTTTTCTTCTCCCACCTTTAATTGATCATCTTTTATCTGCATAGGTAATGAACTTGTTGGTAACATTTGCAATATTTTACTAAACGGTCCCATTTTTCTTAAACTCTTTATTTGAGCGTATAGTGTTCTCATATTGATTTTTCCTTTAGCAAAATCTTCTTGTATTTTTTCTATATTAATGCTTTCTTGAGCACTTTTGATTTTTTCTAAGAGGGTGTCTATATCCCCTAAACCAAGAAGCCTTGAAACGAATTTTGTTGGTTTAAAAACCTCTAGTTCCTCTATTTTCTCACCTGTTCCAATAAATTTAACTCTAGCCCCAGTAGCTGCTATTGCTGATAACACTCCACCACCTTTAGCTGTTCCATCAAGCTTAGTAACAATAAGTGAACCAACAGGAGTAGTATCATGAAATTGTTTAGCTAAATCATAGGCTTTTTGGCCTATTGCCGCATCTAAAACCAATATAACTTCATCAGGTTTAACTTTATTAGATATATTTTTCATTTCATCTAAGAGGCTTTTTTCATTACCATATCCATGCCTACCTGCTGTATCTATTATTATAATTTCGGCGTTTTTTGATTTGAGCTCTTCGACACCCTTAATTGATATCTCTTCGGCGTTTTTATTACCTGGATCTCCATAAAACATTGAACTACTCATACTTGCAAGGGTTTTTAATTGCTCAAAAGCACCTGGCCTATATGTATCTGCAGCAACTAAACCAACTTTGTAACCTTTCTTAGTATAATAATATGCCAACTTACCTGCTGTAGTTGTTTTTCCAGATCCTTGAACTCCGACTAATAATATTATCCATGGGGTTTTCTTAGGCTCGACATCTATATCTAAATCTCCTCCAAAAAGTTCGCTTAGCTGATCATAAACTACTTTAATAAACCATTCTTTTCTACTTATTCCTGAAGGGGGTTCTTCTTCTAGTGCTTTTTTCCTAATATTTTCGCTTAATTCTTTCACTACCTTTAGGTTAACATCTGATTTTATCAATTCTCTTTGAAGATCTCTAATAAACTCATCGACAGAGTCTTTATATGTACTGCCTCCTTTCAAAAATTTCGTAACTGCGTTTCTTAGGCCATCTAGTACCAACAGCTAACCCTATTATTAATATATCTTCAGACTTAAAAAGCTCATAATTTACAAAAACTTAATTTCTTTTGTTGTTAACAAACTATTGGGAAGAATTATGATAAAAGAAATTGAAGTCATGGGAAACATATATAACAAAATTCTAAAATATACCAACGATTATAGAGTTTATAGAATTTTATCTTCTTACACAAAGTTTAATAGAATACAAGGAGGAATTGAAATATTAGAAGCCGCAAAATATATAGAAAAAACTCTTATTGAAAACTCTTCTGAAAATTTAAATGTTGAAATGTTAAAATTTGGAGGTACTTCTGTACCTGATTGGATTGGTGCCCCAACAGGATGGATCCACAGATTCACTTGGGTCAAAATAGGTGATGTAGAATTAAACAGTAAACAACATCCAACACTTCCCGTTGCTCATAGTCCTCCCTCTGATGGGAAAATTGTTGGAAAAGCTGTTGTAATCAACAACTGGAATGACCCAAACGAATATAAAAACGCTAAAGGAAAATTTGTCGTATCTGATGGAATATCTTATATAGTTTATAGACTAGCATATGAGAATAATGCTTTAGGTGTATTATTGTATTCTAAAAATTCTCCTCCAAACGCTGTTCCATATAAATCATTATTTTTGAGTAGGGAAGAAGCGAATAAATTCACAATACCTGCAGTATCTATACCCAACTACTTAGTTAATGGTATTGAGAACAAGGAAATATCTTTATATCTTGATGCTGATATAAAAAAAGATCCAGGCTTTCCATACGTTTTAGCATGGATCGGTGATAAGAATTCAAAGGGACCAATTCTTATGGCCCATATGTGCCATCCTAGCCCAGGGGCAAATGATAATGGAAGCGGTACAGCATCATTGATAGAAACGGCCCTTGTCCTAAGTGAAATGATACAAAAAAACGAACTGAATCCTCCTAATGAAACCATTAGGTTTATATGGTTCCCAGAATATACTGGAAGCTCTGTTGTGTTTGGTTCTTGGCTTTCTAATTTAGTTACTGAAGCAATAAACTTAGATATGGTAGGTGTTTATCCTAGTGATAAAGATGGTCCCCTAAAAGTTATAAGTAATAGCATCAGCAATATCTCCAAGTCAAGTGCTTCAATGTATTACTCAGCTAAATTAATCTCTAAAAAACTTAATTTTAATGGACTGGTATTGACTCCATACGATGGCGGTAGTGATCATGACGTTGCAATAGCATATGGAATACCATCAGTTATGTTAAATCAATGGCCAGATTATGCATACCATACTGATTTAGATGATTTAAATAGGATATCAAGAGAAATGCTCAAATTATCATCATCTATAGCTTCTTTAAGTTCCTACGTTTTGGCAAAAATTGATGTAGACACGTCTACATTCTATAACGATTTATTGAATCAAATTTTACTTAACCATTTATCAAACGATGATATAGAATCAGCAAAATTAGCATTAAAACTTTTGCCAGAATTATTTAATTTACAAAATAATAATATAGATATTAACATAGAAGCAAAGGGGGATAATATAATAAAGAATAAACCACCTATGATTGAGGGGCTAAGGACTATAGCAAAACACAATATTGATTTAGCACTAAAAGCAGCTGATATAATAAATAAAAATCCCATAGGGACTACTGTTTATTTTAGAGAGGCATTCTTCTTATCAAAGGATAGGCCATTAAAAGAAGTTTATTTACTCTTATTAGCAGAATATGGTAAGAAATACGTTAACAATGATGATTTAATAAATTTATTTGATATTTTGTCTGATTCCAAAATTATCAGTTATTAAAACATCATAGGAAAAATTTTTATTTTTAAAGTATAAGCTTTTCATCTAAAGGCGATTGAAATGGAAGAAGTGTGGGTAAAGGCTTATTCTAGTTCTGCAAATTTAGGCTCAGGTTTCGATGTGGTTTCACTAGCTCACGATGCCTACTATGATATAGTTACTATATCAGCCAAGAGAGGAAAGGGGGATGTTAAAATAGAAAAAATAGAGGGGCCTTTTTCTTCAAATGTAAATGAAAATAACAGCGCCGTCTATGCAATTAAATATATGATGAAAGATCTAGGCATTAATAATTATGATATTCTCATAAAGATTTTCAAGGGCATACCTGTATCTTCAGGTTTAGGAGGAAGTGGTGCTAGCGCTGCTGCTAGTGTTTTTGCATTATCAAATGTATTAGACTTAAATTTAAGCAAGGAGCAATTAATAAAATATGCTGGCTATGGGGAAATAGTGTCTGCTGGCGTTCCACATTATGATAATGTTGCAGCATCATTACTCGGCAATTTAGCGGTAGTTGGAAAAATTGATAACGAGATATATGCTTATAGTTTTGAAATAAAGGCCAACTTTATTATATTTAGACCAACTGATTTTTATTTAAATAACAAAACACAATACATGAGATCTTTATTGCCAAAATACGTTGAGTTTAAAGATCATGTACAAGATTCTGTGAAGCTCGGTATTTTAATTTCTTCTTTATTAAAAGGTGATCTTAAAGCAGCTGGAAAAGCTATGATTGATACTATAGTAACAGGCTCTAGATCAAAGGCTATACCATGCTTTAATGAAATAAAGGAAAAACTAATAAGCAATGGAGCATATGGTGTAGCAATAAGTGGTGCGGGCCCATCAATAATAGTACTTTTTGATAAAAATTCAGAAGAATTGTTACAAATAGGATTAAGCACATATAAAGAATGCGGTATAAGTGCGGAAGCAAAAATAGTTAATCCTGCACCGCCTGCAAGCATTTTATATGGAGATGACGGGAGTCTCCCCAAATCTACCTAAATCTACTTTATCCCCCGGCTCTACACTCTCAACTGGTATAATCCTTACACCTAATGTTTTAGATTTAGTCCTAGCATAAGCTGATACATCAAGCAGTAAACCTGCAACACCATTAATATCATATGGTACAACAGCCAAATCTAATCCTGCCAAACAAACTCCGCTCAACATAGCCAGATGCCTTGCCGTTAAATCTCCTTCACTTGCCCTAGCCTTTAATTTTGAATCCTCTGCAATAGGTAACATGACTTCATTAAACCCAACTGTCTTTAAATTTTTTGAAGCTTGGAATAGGGCCTCGTTAACTTTCCTTAAACCATACGCAAATCCTGACTTAGGTAATCTTACACCTGAAACTTGTTCAATTAGACCTAAACTAGATTCTTCCATCCATGGAGAAACGCTAAGGTCTACACCTGCATATTCTATGTTTAGTTTGTTTGCTATATAGATAGCCATGTCTTGAGCTAATTTTCCAGCTTCTATAACAGATGATATCATACCATTATAACCGTTTTTAGTATAAGAATCCTTTAAATAATTAGGATAAGTTAACGCTGCTGAAATCATAACTTTACCTGGTACTGCAGATGCTAGCGGATAATAAGGCGTTATAAAATATTTTTCATTCAAAGTATTAACACCTATGTTTGCACCCAATTCAGGATTATTAGATGCTAGTTCGTGTAAAGATTTTGATATCTTCAAAGCCTCTTCCCAGCCACTACCTTCCATAATTATTGATGAAAACATTTTATTTGTTGCAATTGTTATTATAGCCTCACTTAGTTTATTATAATTTGAGTCTATTTGACCCAAATTTATTGAATACTTTTCTGTTAAAAATTCTATCTCTTTTGAAAAACTGTCTAAGTCATCTAAAAATGGAGGATTTGGAAATGATATTCTAAGATAAGTAGGCTTAATTTTATAATTACTTTTATATTCGTCTACAGCATCTGAGAAATTACTTAAAAATTTTTCTATCTCTTGCTTAGCACTCTCTATATCACTAGGCAAAGGCTTACCATAATGTATTGTTAGCGTTCTTACCTCATACATAATATTCACCATTTTATCTGATTGAATTTAGACTTAAATCTTTATAGAAACATTGTATTAATATTTGTTGAAAACCTTAAAAACCCTTATGTATCAATTACTATAATGTGCCAACTCAGAGAAAATGAGTGGCATAAAACATTGAGCCCAAAAATTGGGCAATGAATGAGAATATATTATCGTGCCGCGGTCGCCCAGCCCGGTAGGGCGTCGGCCTGCTAAGCCGATGGGGTTACTCCCCGCGCGGGTTCAAATCCCGCCCGCGGCGCTTCAAATTATTAGCTATAGAAATCAAGAAGAGAATAAATAGTTTCATAATGACCTATTTTGATCTAGTTTATTAAATATTTTTAATTTATTTAATTTATTATGTCAAACATATATTAGAATTTTTGATATAATAGCATGCATTGTAATCAAGCATAATTTTATAACTTCTGGGGCAGAATATATATTCTGGGGCAGAAATTGTTATTTGATGAAAGACCAAAGACAGAGAAGAAAGATTTATTTGATAGAGAAAAAGAACTTAATGAAACCATTTCAAATTTACATAGACCGCTAGTCCTTCTTACTGGAGTTAGAAGAATTGGGAAAACTTCCCTTCTCCTTGTTACTTTAAATGAAACTAGAGTTCCTTTCATATTAATTGATGCTAGAAAACTAAAGCAAAACTATGGATTGAAAGATCTGTATATGCTTATTTCAGAATCTCTTTCATCTTCCATTGATAAATTAGGAGATATATTAAAAAAAATTAGAGGTGTTGAGATTTTTGGAATTTCTGTTGAGCTTTCATGGAAAGGGAGAAAATACGTCTCTTTATCGGATCTTTTCGATCATCTAAATGAAAAAAGGGTTATAATAGCAATAGATGAAGCCCAAAAACTAAGGGGACCTCTATCAAAAGAAATTAAAGAATCAATAGCACACGCCTATGACTATGATAGACGCTTAACTTTTGTTTTAACTGGATCTGAAGTTGGATTACTTTATGATTTTATTGGAAGAGAAAATGAAAAATCTCCTTTATATGGTAGATATTATCACGAAATAAAAGTAAATAGATTTTCAAAAAATGAGAGCATAGATTTCTTAAAAAAGGGTTTTAATGAATATAATAGGAAAATTAATGATAATATAATTGAAGAAGTTGTTGATTTCTTTGATGGGATTCCTGGTTGGTTAACTTTAGCTGGAAACTATTTGGTATCAGGTAAAAGCTTTGAAGAAGTTAAAGAAATTAGCATTAAAATAGCTTTAAATGAAATCATTAATTTAATTGAAAACAAAAAGAAAGTTTCAGAAATAGCTGCTAAAAGATATAGACATGTTTTGAAATGCATATCAGAGGGAGCGAATAATTGGAGCAGTCTTTATGAATGCCTTATAAGAAAGGATGGATCAACAGTTTCATCAAGCGTTTTACATAATATTTTATACCAACTTGAAAATATGAGCATAATTTCAGAATATAAATTCTTGGATTCAATTTATGAAAAGGCAGCAGCAAAATTATAAACAATAAATGATAACAAACATTGTTTTTATGTAAATGCTTTAAACAAAATAAATTCTTGTGTTATATTCATTAATAGGTTAAAAAAAGACAAACCAAAAATTGAGCCCTTGAGTTAAATAAATAATATTTCAATTTATATAACTTTTCTTGTTATGTAACAAAATACTTTTTTAATCTTTTATATTAGCTTACAATTTTTTTATATATTCATAGTCATCATCTGTTAGACTAAAACCAATTGATCCCATTATTTCCTCAATATGATTTTTATTTGCAGATTTGGGTATAGGAATAGAATTCCTAATTAAATAGTTTAATGCTATCTGTACACTAGTTTTTCCATATTTCTTCCCTATTTCTTTTAATTTCTCATCATAATACACTCTTCCTTTTCCTAAAGGAGAGTATGCAATTATTTTAACACCGTTTTTATTTGCAAAAGGTATTAAATCTTTTTCGGCCCATTTATTATAAACATTATACTCTATTTCATTGGCAACTATTTCATATTTTTTAGTTGAATTTATAGCTTCGTTTAAAAGATCAACATCAAAATTACTGACGCCCATGCACCTTATAATTCCTTTATCTATAAGATACTCCATAGCTTTTATCGACTCTTCTATTTTTACATTTTTATTTGGCCAATGGATTAAATAAAGATCTATGCTCCTTATCTTTAGCCTTTCCCTGCTCTTTATTGCAGACTTAACTAGACTATCATAATATAAATGGTTTGGCCATACTTTAGAAATGATAAACACTTTTTCTTGGTAGTCTTTTAATGCTCTTCCAATTAATTCTTCTGCGTGTCCATTTCCATACATTTCAGCGGTATCAAATAAATTAATGCCTTTCTCATATGCAAATAACAATATATCTATATATTTATTATCCTCAGAATAATCTTCACTCCAATATCCTCCACCGAAACCCCAAGTACCTAAACCTACTAAGCTAACTTCCTTATCACAAATCTTCATTTTATTCCCCATATTAATATTATAATCAAAAAATTTATGGTTTGTTATAATTTGAGCTATTACAAACCTGAGATTTTAAACGAAAAAGAAAGATTTATAAATTTAGTAAATTTACAAGATTTTGGTGAGATTATTGACAAGCGAGGTTATATGAGATGCCTTTCTTGTGGGGCATCCTTTAATATAGACCAAAAATTAATTGTCTGTCCCATTTGTGGTGGATTGCTTGAAATAATTAATGAATTTCAAGATATTAATAAAAATAGTTTAAAAGGGAGGGGAGTATGGAGATATAAAGAATTAATACCAGGAAATTACAAAAAAATAGTTTCATTAAATGAAGGGAACACCCCTCTAATAAATTCAAAGAATTACGAAAACTTATACTTAAAGTTTGAAGGGCTTAATCCTACTGGCAGTTTTAAAGATAGAGGAATGACTGTAGCAATTAGTTCTGCGTATTCATTAGGATATAAAATTGTTGTGGCAGCATCAACTGGAAATACTGCTGCATCAGCATCAGCATACTCAGCAAGGGCAGGCCTAAAGACTCTATTATTTTTACCGAAAGGTAAGGTAGCTAAAGGAAAGATGTTTCAATCAATATTACATGGAGCAGTAATAGTTGAGGTCGACGGTAGTTTCGATAACGCTATGAGCAGGGTAAGAAAATTATTTAACGAAGACAAGGATATATATCCTGTTAACTCATTTAACCCATGGAGATTAGAGGGACAGAAAACAATAGCATATGAAATCTATGAAGACATAGGAAGCCCAGATTTTGTTATAGTTCCAACAGGTAATGCTGGTAATATTTATGCTATATGGAAAGGGTTTAAAGAGTTAGAAAATTTGGGTATTATAGATAAAATGCCTAAAATGATAGCTGTCCAAGCAGAAGGTGCTTCCCCAATAGCAGATTTTATAAATAAAAATCAGAATGAAATGAAATTTGTTGAAAATCCAGAAACCGTAGCAACAGCTATTAGAATAGGAAAGCCCGTTAACTACATGAAAGCCATAAAAGCTATCAAGGATTCAAAAGGAACAGCATTAAAAGTAAGCGATGATGAAATATTGTACGCTCAGATTTATCTTGCAAGAGAAGAAGGAATTGGAGTTGAACCAGCTTCTGCATCAACCATGGCAGCTTATAAAAAACTCTTAGATAATGGTTACATAGATAAAAAGGATAGAGTAGTTTTAATTTTAACAGGTCACGCTCTAAAAGATCCTAATATAATGGTTAATACTGAAATCCATAGCGTATCTCAAGATAATATAGAAATACTAATAAATAAATTAAAGATCTAAAAGCATATTTATCTTAGGGTTAAAATTGGAAAGTTTAAAAGATATACAAGAGGAAATAATAGCTTGTAGAAAATGCCCAAGATTAATCAAATACATTAACGATGTAGGTAAAAATCCACCAAAAAGATTTAAAAATTGGACCTATTGGGCTAAGCCTGTACCGAGCTTTGGAGATGAAAATGCAGAAATTGCAATAGTTGGATTAGCACCAGCAGCCAATGGGGGCAATAGAACAGGCAGGGTTTTTACGGGAGATCATTCTGGAGATTGGCTATTTAAAGCCCTATATGAAGTAGGATTAGCCAATAAGGCTACAAGCGTTAATAGAGATGATGGATTAAGAGTAACAAACGTATACATAACAGCAGTTATACATTGCGCTCCCCCTCAAAATAAGCCAAGCAGAGACGAAATCAATAATTGTTTACCTTATCTCATTAAAGAGCTAAAATTATTGAAAAACTTAAAAGTTATAATAGCTTTAGGGAAGATAGCCTTTGATACTGTTTTGAACATTTATAAAGTTAAATATGAATTCAAGCACTTAGCTATTTATAAGCTCCCCGATAACAAAAAATTAGTAGCAAGCTACCACCCTAGTGCTAGGAACACAAACACAGGTTTAATGAAGTGGGAAGAATGGGTAGAAGTGTTTAAAAAAGCAAAAGAAATAATTGGTGAATAAAATGGTAGGAGTTCCAGCAGAAATAATTAATAATTTGTATGCTGGACCTGGTTGCATAGATTTAAGAAAACATAACATAAGCCCTGATATAGTAATTACATTAGACCCTGGTTGCGCAATCAAAGGAGATAGTAATAGAATAGTTTTGCCAATAGAAGATTTTAATGTAGAACCTATAAAAAATATAGGAAGAGCTGTTGAAGTGATAGAAAATAATTTAAAATCAAATAAAAAAATTTATATTCATTGCCATGCAGGCTGTGGAAGAACCGGTACTGTTGTAGTTTCATACTTAATCTTATATAAAGATTTTCATTTAAACCAAGCATTGGATTTATTTTATAGCAAAAGACGTTGTGGGCCTGATTCAATGCCGCAGGAATTATTTCTAGAAAGTCTTTACAAGCTTAAGAAAGAAATTAAATCGCCAAATCAAATCATTAAAAACTTAATAAGATCTGAAACCCTAGATGATTTTCTAAACTATCTAAGGTAATAAATTTGAACTGCAAGTTAATACCAATCTTATCCATGGGTTTATATGTTGAACCAAGCCTCTATCCAAAGCCAGGTGGTATTACTCCATTTAACCGCGACGATAAAAATTATTTTGATTTCCTAATTCACGCTTCATTAACTGCAAAAATAATGCAGGATACTTGCAAAAGATTTGAAAAAAAGGAAAAAGGAATTATAGCTAAGGCTTTAAATGAGTATAAGAATTATTTATTAAATTATGATAGGAAAAACATAGCTTTTGGAGAATTTTTACTCCACATACCTTTGTCTATAGGTCTTGCAATATCATCAAATATTAAAGAAGTTGCAATAAATTCTTCTAAATATGTTATTGAAGAAACTGGAGAATATGAAGGGAAACTATATTACGAAATTCTGAAAATACTATCTCCTTCGTATTTAGGAAAATATGAAGGTTTAATGCCTGACATTTTTTCTTCATATCCCAAAAGTTTATATGAAGTTTTAAGTGCTTATAGTTGGGATTTAGTTAATAGAGAAATGATTAATGGATATCAGATATCTTTAGAGACTATTGAATATATAAAAAGATTTGACAACTTAAATGAGGCTTTTCTCAAAGGGTTATTATATATAATTTCAAGATATGGCGATACTTTAACTGCAAAAAGGAACGGTTTTCATTTTTATAAGAAGATGATTAATGATGCCAAAATAGGTCTATATATATCTGAAAAATATGGCATTAATTATGCAATTAATTATTTAAAAGGTATTTGGGGGAAAAATATAAGTCCTGGATCAGCATTAGATGTATTATCTTCATCTATTAGCCTTTATTTTTTAGATCTTTATCTTTAGCTATTAAAACATATTCTATAACTTTTCCTCCTTCCAATTTAATCACCAATACGTTAAACTTCCTAAGAGAGTCTGCTGAAATATATATTGAATATAAAGAAGCAATTAGTATAGCAAAAAGAGATAAAGATAACGCAAATTGTAATCCCGCATTTAACCCATAATACTTCCATGGTGGTAAATAGTATATAATTGATATAGATAAAAATGAAAATAATATAATAGATATTATTGGTTTTAACAAGTTTATCCTTTTACGTTTAATTTCAATTTGGGCATTAGTATATTTAATTGATTTTCCATTAGCTAGGTTAACAATAACATTATTATCTTCCTTATTAAATGATAAGGCAACTCCATTTACCATAAAGAACTACCTCTCATTACATATATTATTTATTTGTTCCTCCAATTGTTTGAACTTGGAATGACTAACTCTATTAAAATTCCATTCTTCTTTACTGTATTTTTCATCATATAGCAAATTTGCTAATTCTATTTCTTTTCTATTTGGGATAGAATAATAAACATCATCATAATTTAGCAATTCCTTATACGAATTAACAAATGACTTTATTATATCTTCCACATTTATATTATTATTAATTTCAAATAAGTTTGTTACTCTATATTTTACGCTGCTAACACCCTTATCTATAAGCTTTTTCTGGGATATCTTTAAAACAGATGAAAGCCTTTCCATATCTGTATTTAAAAGCATAGCACCATGGAAAAATAAAGCATTCCAAGAAGTACTTGCAGCAGTCCCGCTTACCTTTCTATTATTCACAACAATATCATTAATGTTCTCTAGTTTTGTATCAAATCCTAAAGAATTTAACGCGTTAATAGGGCCTTTAATCAATTCACTAAATATATAATCAACAGGACTTATATATTTTGATCTATTATTTGAGACAGCTATAGAATAATTTAAGTTTCCTAAATCATGATAAACTGCTCCCCCTCCTGTGGGTCTTCTAATTAGCTGTGCGTCTATTTTCTTTAAATAATCTAAATTAACTTCTTCCTCAGCCTTTTGGAAATACCCAATTATCACTGCGTTTTTATTTCTGAAAAATCTCAAAGTATCATCAATTAAATTACATCCTTTAGCTCTTGCCAGCGCTTCTTCAAATGCTATATTAAAATAGCCATCGTGAGGAGTCTCAAACATTATAACCCTTAACTTACTCATTTTATTCACCCTTCAATGAACATATTATTACATCTACAAAATCATTAATTGTTGAACCCAAAAGTTTTGCTTTGGATAAGTGCTTTGTAACTATTTCATTAATAAACTTTTCATTTATTTCAACACCCAATAAATCTTTCTCAAGTTCCCAAATAACATCTTCAGGAAAAACCATGAAATCTCCTGTTATAGATATGTTCTTTATTTTACCATTATATTGTTCTGATGATACTCTTATTAATCCTTTTTTTGCCTTTAGCTCACAATATCCCATTTTATTCCCCTATTATTTATTTATTTTATAGTTTAAAACTTTAAAACCATAAAGTTTATATTTGTAAACCGAGATACTGAATTATTGCCTGGCCCGGCCATAGCTGCCGGGCAACACCCGGACTCGTATCGAACCCGGAAGTTAAGCCGGCCGCGTTGAAGTTGCCAGTGAGTTCCGAAAGGGCTCGCAGGCGCTTCAAGCCGGGGCCAGGCGTTTTGCATTTAAGCTTTAATTGCTAAAAAAATCTTGTGAAGGAAATGGATAAAGAAATCATATATGACATTGTACAGCTAATACCCATGGGATATGTAACAACATATAAAGCGTTAGGAAAATTCCTAGGTCTTCATCAGAGGAAAGTAGCTCAATTATTAAAAAATAACAAGAACCCTATCATAGTTCCATGCCATAGAGTTGTTATGAGTAATGGAAAAATAGGAGGATACACACCTTACGGAAGTAATGTTAAAAAGGCTTTATTGATATCAGAAGGCGTAGAAATTAAAGATAATAAAGTCAATAAAAAACACATAATAAGAGACTTTAACGTTTTATTAAATGATTTTTACTGAACTTTTTTCTTAAAAACGAATTTTATGTCTTTTTGATTGAGTTTATCAACTTTCATTTCTATAGATGCAACCTTAGCAAATTCGTAAGCAATCATTGTAGCACATCTCCAAGAATCCATTATAACTTCAATAGTCTCTCCTGGATTTAATTTACTTAACAGCCTAGTTACTAAAACATATCCTTCAGGACATTCTTTCCCTCTGTAGTCATATTGTTGTGCGCTCATTCCAATCACACTTCTTTCTCTATAGAGAATGTTTTTAAACGATAATATATAGACTACGAAGGAAACATTATATTATCTATTATATATTCCACAAGTCTTAGATTTTCATCACTTCTAATTAGCTTGGGTACATTAGTCAGTAAATCTCCTTTAATAATTTCTCTACAATCAGAAAAGTTAAAAGAAACATTATCCATCTCAACAAAAAATCCTGAACCTCTATTTGTGTAAAACAAATAATAAACCTTGCTCATGTCATTAGAAAGACCGGTCAATAGCACATTAGGCATTAAAACTCTAAAGTTTTTTAGATAATTCTCTAGCTCATTAGGTAATCCTTCTTTGCATATAAGCCATTTTGATTTACAATCCTCGCTCGTTTTTTCTTGACAAGCCATTTTTCCACCTATTAAATAATTCATTTAAGGAATTTATTAATCCCAGCCTATATTTGTTATAGCGGTGAAAAAAGCATGAAATTTTTAAGGTGCAAACCGGATCAAGTTCCAACGGGAGTAGGTAAAAAGGTTGCAATTATCGGCGCTGGAACAGCCGGTTTAGGTGCTGCAGGTATTCTAAGATGTAAAGGTTACCAAGTTACAGTTTATGATATGCTACCTGAGCCTGGAGGTATGTTAATATTTGGAATACATGTTTTTAGAATACCAAAGCCTCCAGTTAGAGAAGGAGTTAAGGAATTAATGGATGCAGGTGTAGAGTTTGTTCTAAATACTAAAATAAACGCCAATATAAGCTATGGTATAATGGATAAAATAATAAGTCCAAAGCAATCAATAGATCTCGAAGATATAATAAAAGAACATGATGCAACATTAATTGCAACAGGTACATGGGAAAGCAATAAAATGAACGTTAAAGGAGAAGATCTACCATGGGTTTTCCCCTCTATGGAATTTATTGTTGCAACTCATTTAGCAAAGTTTGGTTACAGACCATGGGATATAGTTCCTAACCTATCAGGAAAGATTTTGGTTATTGGAGGAGGATATACTGCTGAAGATGCAGCATATATACCCATAACTTATGATGAATTTAAGAACAAGATTTCAAAAGTAGTTCTATCATATAGAAGAAGTAAAAAAGAAGCACCAATGGGAGTAATGGAAATGAACAATATAGAAGCCGCAGGCGTAGAAATATGGGAACTAACAGTACCTACAGAGTTTAAAGAGGTTAATGGAAAAAGGATTGTAAGACTGATTAGAAATCAACTAGTCCATGCACCTGGCGAGAAGAGACCTAAACCAGTTCCCATACCAGGCAGTGATTTTGAAGCTGAATTTAACTATGCATCAAAAGCTGTTGGTGAAAGACCCACTGCACCGTTAACAAATAATTGCTGTGGAATTACATTGACAGATTGGGGAACAATTGTAACTGATAAGAATTTGATGACTACGAGAAAAGGTGTTTTTGCTGCAGGAGACGTTGTTCATGGCCCATCACAGCTTGGACCTGCACTAAAAAGTGGAATGGATGCAGCAAATGCTATAATGAAATATTTATCTAATATCTAAAAAACACTATTTAATAAACCGCCATCAAAGGGGATTGATGCCCCACTTATATATGTGTTTTTACTTATTAAATAATTAACCAATTCACCTATTTCTTCCGGTTTTGCCATTCTTTTCAAAGGTATGCCGCTTTCTATTTCATTTATTATATCTTCTTTGTTTCTTCCTTCATTTTTTGCCCTAGAATTTACAATCTCTTCAACTCTTTCCGTTTCAATCCATCCAGGCATTATCATATTTACCTTCACTCCATATTTTCCTAGCTCTTTAGCTAAACTTTTCGTTAGCCCAGCTAATGATATTCTTACAACATTGCTCAATATTAGGTTTTCTTGTGGTTCTTTTATTGCGAAGCTACTTAAATACACAAATGAACCTCTGCTTTCTTTTATGTATGGCAATGAAAATTTAGTTATCCATATAGCACTTAAAAGTAATGATCTAACAGCTTCGTCCCATGCATCTAGTTGAGTGCTTTCAAAATTACCGGGTTTTGGTGGTGGGGCCACATAAACTAACGCATCTAACCCTTTTAGTATGTTTACTGATCTATCGACTAAATTTTTAACATCATTTAGATTCCTAAGATCTGCAATTATTCCATAAACCTTACCATAATTTTTCAAGTTATTTAGGGCTTTCGTTAAATTTTCTCCATTATGGCCTGAAATTACCACTTCATTATTATATTGCAATAAAACTTTAGAAATACCATACCCAATTCCTTTTGTTGAAGCTGTAACAATAACTTTCATTGAGAGCACCAATAAATATAACTATAAAAGAAAAATAAAAGGATTTATAATATTAGTTTAGGTAATGTTAATGCTTTTTGATACCTTTTCTCTACATCATCCCAATTTACTACATCCCACCATTTATCTACATAACTTCCTCTATCGTTTTTATACTGTAGGTAATATGCGTGTTCAAATACATCACAGGCAAGCAATGGAACTAAATTCATTGTTATTACGCTATTATGTTTCTCTACCTGTGTTATTTTAAGATCTCCCGTAACAGGATCTAAAGCTAATATAGCCCATCCAACTCCTTCAACTAACTTAGCAGCATCGCCAAAAACCTTCTTGAATTTTTCGAATGACCCAAAGTTCTTATTAATTGCATCAGCTATTTGACCTCCTGGAGTTCCACCACCTTTACCTGTAGGAGCCATATTTAACCAATATAGCGTGTGAAGTACATGGCCTCCATAGTTAAATTCAAAATCTCTTGATACTGCTCTTACATCTAAAGTAGTTTCTTGACCATTTAGGTATTTCTCTAGTTTTTCTATAGCAGCATTTGCTCCATTAACATAAGCTAAATGATGCTTATCATGATGGAATGTTAATATGTCCTTACTTAATACTGGCTCTAACGCATCATACGAATAAGGCAATGGAGGAAGCTCATATCTCTTATATGATACCATACTATATCGCCTCATTTATATATCTTATTCATACTAGATTTTAAGTTTTAATATAAACTTTTTCTGATTAGAATCAGTTTTAGAAAATGTTTGGGAAGAACATCTTCTTATCGTCTAAAGAGACTTCCTTTAACTTAATTTTATATACATCCTCTATTATTTCCTTCTTTAATACGCTCGTTGGATCACCATACGATTTAACTTGACCATTTTTTAATAACAAAATCTTATTGGAAACGTTAGCATAATATATTTCGTGCATTGTAAATACAACTGTTATTTTCATTTTTACTGATATATCTTTTATAAATGTAAGTATTTTTGCCTGATTAGTTATATCAAGAAAAGCCACAGGCTCGTCTAACAAAATTATCTTAGGATCCCTTGCAAAACAGCCTGAAAGCAAAACCAACCTCTGTTCTCCACTACTTAAATTACTAAAAGGAGTTTTCAAATAGTTTTTATCGAAAAAGTTAAAATACCATTTCCTAACTTTATTTATATCATCTTTGCTAATGAAGAACTTTTTATCATTACCATAAAGCTGTGCCAAAAGTATATCTTCCACGTTAGCATATGGATCTATATTTGGATTAGCTGGTAAATATGAAATGATATTTCTCGATTCTTCAGGCGGTTTACCATATAACAACACACTTCCATAAGTTGGTTTTATTAAGCCGGCCATTATTTTAAGCAAGGTAGTTTTACCAACTCCATTAGGGCCTAATATTGCTAGTATTTCTCCTTCATTTAAGCTAAAATTTATATCCTTAATAACTTCCTTATCTTTTATGAAGTATGAGATATTGTTTACATAAATACTTTCCATTAGAGTCTACCTCTATATTTTAATGCAAGATAGATTAAAACAGGTGCCCCAAAAATGCTAGTTATAGCCGTTAAAGGTGCTTCACTTGGATAAATAACAAGCCTTGCCAATATATCGCTAAAAATAGCTAAAAGAGAGCCAGTTAAAAGGCTCATAACTAACGCTTTCCCAAAGTTACTACCAACGATAAGTCTTGCCATCCAAGGCGCTGCTAATCCAATAAAGCCCACAGGACCTGCCATTGCAACTAGTGCTGCTGTTGATAAAGAAGCAGCTATTACTGATATTATTCTAATGTAAGATACTTTAACACCTAAACTTCTTGATAAATCTTCACCTAGCATTAAAGTGTTTATAGCTTTCCAGTTATAAAACATAATTATCAATGAAATTATAACTAATACAGAACTTCTTTCTAACGTATTAAGTGTAGTAAAAGATACGCTACCGAAAAGCCAAAATAAAACGCTTGGTATTCTTGGACCTAATTTTATCATATAGATCGTTGTTAAACCGCTCAACAAATAAGATAAGGAAATTCCAGCTATAATTATAGTTGTTGAAGAAGATCTAAAAATCGCAGATATTAGTAGGACGAAACCAAGACTTCCTAGTGAACCTATCAATGCAACAAAATAGAGTTGATAATATGAATAATATCCAAAGTATGCTGCTATAGTTACTCCAAAAATTGCTCCAGAGCTAATTCCTAATAAATATGGATCTGCTAACGGATTTTTCAAAGTGTATTGTAGAGTTAATCCTGACGAAGATAATCCTATACCTAAAAGCAATGCAGCTAATGTTCTCGTTAGCCTATAATTTAATATATCTCTATAAGTTGATTGAAGTTTAATTCCAAAAATTGCTTGAATGACCTGATCAAAACCTACTTTTGAATAAGGACCAGTTGATAAAGATATCAAAAAAGAAATAGGCAATAAAAAAACTAAAATTATTGAAATAATGTTATTAACAGATATTTTCATTAAGTTCGCCTATTTGTTTATTGGAAAACTCGTTGGAGAAATATTAGTGGGAACACTTGTAATGTTAAATAAGCTTGGATGTGTTATCATCATAAATAATTTGACTCCATATACAACTAATGGTCCAGGCTCATTTAAATAATCAGAATAATATCCATTTATTAAATAAACCCTATTGTATTTAATTGCAGAAATATTCATATAAGCATTACCTATTGAGCTCTGAAGCCAATTAATCAGATCCGTTTCATTTATTAAACCTCCATTACTATCAATTATAATTACACTTGGATTAGCATTTAATAATTCTTCAGGACTTATAACCGGCCAACCAGATAGATTTGAAAACACATTATTATTTCCAGATAGCATAATCATATCATTTTGAAAGGTATTTCCCCCTGCAACATAAGTAGGATTTATCCATAACAAGTATGAAACATTTTGAGGCGTAACATTGTTTGCCAAATATCTAAAATAAGATATATTTGACGACATAGATTCTACTAAACTAACAGCTTGTTTGACATTACCTGTAGCTCTTCCTGCCATGATAATTGCATTATAAAGATCACCTAAGGAATTATAAGATGGCAATAATATTACAGGTATTCCATAATTTTTTAATATATTAGAAACTGAAGAAAATTCCCATTCATATGTCCCTATAACTAAATCGGGCCTAGCAGACAATATTTGTTCTATATTTGGTTCTGAATATGTACTTCCTATATTAATTATTTTGCCGCTGTTATACAAACTAGTTAATTCATTTTCATATTGGGGAGGTAAATAATAAAGACTATCATTATCTACGCCAACTATTTGATTAGTAGCATTTATTGCTAATAATATTTCTGTAGTAGCAGGATCCAACGAAACTATCCTAGTTGGATATGTTGGTATTGTAACGGTTGTATTTGTTGCATCCAATATAGTAACAGGAAAGTTATTTTGAACTGCAAGAGAATTAATTTTCTGTTCTAAGTATAAAACTTCGCTATTTATGCTCGAATTAATATTATTCACATTATTTTTTAAAGATCCGACTTCAACTGCCAAACTAGCTAATTTTTCATTAAATGTTTCTTGCGTCTTGTTGTTATAAATTGCAAGTGTAGAATTTAAATTATTTATCTCTTTTTGCATTTCATTATACAATAAAGCCATAGATAGTCCAAGCGCTCCAAACCCAATGATTACTATTATCAAAATTGCTATGATCAAATTACTCGTTTTCACACTTTCACCCCTGGATACCCTATCCAGTTATTACTCATTAATAAATCTTTCTTATTACTAAATATATGCAGGTGTGAGTACGTGGAGAAAATTATCGAAATAGCGAATGAAGTCTCAAGAGAAAAAGTTAGAGGAGCTTCTTGGAGCGCTGAAGCTATGGCTAAAGCAGTCTACGAATTAGGTAAAGCAAAAGCAGTTTCATGTAATGATATAAACGAAATATCAAAAGTTATTGTTAATGCTAATCCAGCTATGGGAAGCCTATATAATTTATCATTAATACTTAAAAATTCATGCGATTTAAAAAAAGAATTATATCTTGCTGCACAAAAATTCTTGGAATATATGAATTTATCAAGAAATTCTATAGTTAGATATAGTAATGAATTGTTTAGAGAAAGCGCTAATGTCTTTACTCTTAGCAATAGCAGCAACGTTTATAATGTTATCAAGGAGAACAAAGATAAAATAAACAAAGTTTTGGTTGCTGAATCTTATCCAGGAGGAGAAGGAGCTATTTTTGCAACACAAATAAAAAGCTTGGGTATAGATGTTGAATTATATCCAGATGCATCTATAAGCAATGCTATTGAAAAGTCAAGTTTTGTATTAATTGGAGCGGATACAATAACTATTGATGGATGCTTATTTAATAAAGTTGGGACTAAAAATGCAAGTATAATAGCAGGTTATTATGGAAAACCGGTTATAGCTGTTTTTGAACCCTTCAAAATTAACCCTATTATGAAATGCGATCAGGATATTGCCATAGCAAGATCATATCTAATACAAGGATACGGAGAGCTTTCATATAGGCTTTTTGATCATTTACCTAATAACTTACTTGATGGAATATTAAGCGTTAATGGCCTTATAGATCCTTCAGGTTCCAATTTAAGTAGATTGCACGAATCTTTTTTAAATTGGTTTACTAACATTTAAACTTTTAAACTGATAAAATAGTTATTAATAAAGTGGGTTCATTTGACTTTAGTTGTTGCAATAGACAGATCAAATACTGAAGATGGAAAAGATATAATAAGTATTTTAAATAATATTTGCAATATGGTTGCAGGAGTAAAGCTAGGAATGCCATTATTATTAAAACACGATCTTAACCTTTTGTCTAACATAAGGAAAATATGCAGGAATAACTTAATTATAGATTTAAAGTTAGCAGATATTGGAGAAGTTATGGTAGAGACGGTAGAACTTTTTAAAAACTATGCAGACGCTGTAATTGCTCACTCATTTATTGGCAAAAATGGCGCATTAGATAAATTAAAAAATTATCTTGATGAAAATAATATGAAATTAATACTAGTCGGTTCTATGAGTCATAAAGGATCTGAAGAAATTTATGATAAGGAAATAGGTAATATAATAAAACTAATAAAAGACATAAATCCATGGGGAATTGTTCTGCCAGCAACTAGACCTGAAATTATAAAAGTATTTAGAAGAGAACTTGGAAATGAAATAAAGATTCTTTCTCCCGGTGTAGGGGTTCAAGGAGCTAGACCAGGATCAGCACTTTGCTATGGTGCAGATTATGAAATAATAGGCAGATCAATTATGAATTCTCCAGATCCAAAAGAAGCTACAAAAGTTCTAATATATGAACAGAAAAGGGGGATGTATGAGTGCAAGAAATAAAAAATATTGATATATTTTCTAAGGTTTTATATGATACCGGATCTATAAAAGTTGGAAAATTTTTGTTAGCAAGTGGAAAAAGTAGCTCAATATATATTGATATGAGAAAATTGCTTGGAAATGCTGATGGGTTTAAAATGATAGGTAATCTATTAAGTCAAAAGGTCAATGAATTAAGTAAACATGAAAAACTAGATGTTATTGCTGGAGTTGCAACAGGTGGAATTCCTTGGGCTTCAATAATTGCATATCTAAACTCGATACCAATGGCGTACATAAGACAACCTAAAGGCCATGGAACTGATAGTAAAGTAGAAGGGGCCGATGTGAGCAATAAATACGTTTTAATAGTTGATGACGTTTCAACTACAGGAGGCAGCATAATAAATTCCATAAACACAATTAAAATGCAAAAAGGTATTGTTAAATCTTCCTTAGTTATAGTTGATAGGGGCGAAGGAGCAATTGAAAATTTAAAAAAGGAAGGAGTCGATTTACATTATTTATTTTCTTTAAAAGATATTTTAAATAGTTTGCTTAATCAGAAATTAATTGATGTGGGTATTTATAATAGCATAATTTTTGAGCTTTATGGTGATTAATATGGGTTGGTATAATAAAGACGTGGTGAATATTTTAGATTTTAGTAGGGAAGATATTGAACTGCTTTTTTCAAAAGCTGATGAAATGAGAGAGCAATTAAAAGATAAAAGTGTTAAGAAAACATTAAGCAATAAAATAATTGGTATTGCATTCTTTGAACCATCTACAAGAACTCGTATGAGTTTTGAAACTGCCGCAAAAAGACTTGGAGCAGATACAGTAGGTTTTACTGGAGAAGAAGGGACTAGTGTTGCTAAAGGAGAAACATTTGCAGATACAATTAAAATGATTGATTCTTATGTAGATGCTATAGTTTTAAGGCATAAATTTGAAGGGGCAGCATTGTTCGCATCAGGTATAGCTCAAAATCCAGTTATTAATGGTGGAGATGGCAAATCCCATCATCCTACTCAGGCCATGCTTGATCTATATACTACAAAAACACTATTCGGCGAAATAGATGGACTCACATTTGCTTTAATAGGTGATTTAAAGTATTCAAGAACTGTTTCTAGTCTAATCTATGGATTATCTATGTTTAAACCTAAAGAAATCATATTAATATCACCTCAACAGCTTAAGCTGAGGGAAGAAATTAAACTGTTTGCTGTAGATCATGGATTAAAGATTAGAGAAGAAGAAAACATTGAAGCTATTTCTGAAGCAGATATAATTTACGTAACTAGGATTCAAAAAGAAAGGTTCCCAGATCTCCAAGAGTATGAGAAAGTTAAAGGTAGTTATAAAATAAATAAAAAAATACTTGAAACACATGCTAAGAAAACTGCTAAAGTTTTGCATCCATTGCCAAGAGTTGATGAGCTAAGCCCAGATGTTGATAATACAAACTATCAAGCATATTTCTTGCAAGCAAGTCTAGGAGTTCCACTAAGAATGGCTTTATTATCTTTGGTTTTGGGAGGTGATTAAATGTGGATACGCGCAAAGATGAAAAACTCCTTGTAAGTAAAATAGAAAATGGGACAGTTATTGACCATATTAATTCTGGTCGGGCCTTAGTTGTATTAAAAATTTTAAACATAAAAGGCAACGAAGGATATAGAATAGCTATTGTTATGAATGTGCCCAGTACTACTATGGGTAAAAAGGATATAGTAAAGCTTGAAGATTACTATCCGAACTCAGAAGACCTAGAAAAAATTAGTTTAATTTCTCCAAATGCAACTATAAACATAATAAAAGATTATGAAGTTATTAAGAAATACAAAGTAGAGATACCTAATAAAATAAAAGGTACACTAAAATGTAATAACCCGACATGCATAACAAGAAAGTCTAATGAGCCAATAACAAGTAGCTTCACTTTGCTAAGTAAAGATAAGATCAAACTTCAATGTGATTATTGTGGATCAATATTAACTGAGGATGATGTAATTAAGGAGCTTATTGGCGAATCTCAATGAGCCTAATAAGCTCAATTTGTGGAATGCTATATGACAGCAGAGGCTTTTTAGGAGATGGATGTGTTAATATTAATGAAAAAGGTTTTATAGAATCTGTATCAAAGATACCAAAATCTGAAAAATCATTTAATTTTAATAAATACATTATTGGCCCAGGTTTAATAGATCTCCACGTTCACTTAAGAGGCTTAGATCTTTCTTATAAAGAAGACGAAGAAAGTGGAACAAAATCTGCCCTTCAATCCGGAATTACTCTAGTGGTTGACATGCCAAATACAAGGCCAAGACTTGATAATCCAAAATCTATAAAATTAAAACTTAATTCTTTAAAAGAAAAAAGCTATACTGATTATAGTGTTTATTCATCTATTCCAAAAAACACAAGTGATATAGAAGAAATATTAAAGTTACCTATTGCAGGCTTTAAGATATACCCAGAAGATTTAGGAAGTAAAATAGAAATAATCAAAGAAGTTTTAAATTTGAATAAACTTATTATACTACATCCTGAAATGCCCGAGGCTGAAAGAATTAACGATGAAGAAAACATTTCAAGAGGTATATTAAGAGGTTGTAATTTAGAAAGCGCTTCAGTACATTATTTACATAAAGTAAATAATCGTGCAAAAATACATGTTACTCACGCTAGTTGCCCTTCGACTGTATTTGAGGCAAAAAAATTTGGCTATACTGTAGATGTAACACCTCATCATCTTTTTTATAATAGCCATAATCAAGGATGTTATTATAGAGTAAATCCGCCCCTTAGAGATGAGACTACTAGACAGAATTTGTTAAAATTGTTCTTAGATGGATATGTTGATGCATTATGTAGCGATCACGCTCCACATTCTTTAAAAGAAAAAGAAAACTTTAAAACATGCCCTTCAGGTATTCCTTGGCTAGGTACTTGGCCGTGGATTATATTTAGGCTTGTAAAATATAATTTAATTAGCATACAAGGTTTCTTTTACTATATGTCTTATTCACCTTCAATAATTTTGAACCTAAAGAATTATGGGCTAATAGAAAAAGGATATAGAGGGAATATAATAGCTATTGATAAAGATAAAGTGTGGAGATTTACCAATACATTTAGCAAAGCTCCTTACTATGGCCATTTCTTAGAAGAAAATTATGGATTTGTTAAAAGCGCTTTTATTGGAGGTAAATTAGTTTTTGATGAAAACGGTTTAATAGAAAAAACTGATACAATTAATCCATTTAATAATTTTAGTTAGATAAACTTGTACCTTAAATAAAAAATTAGAAGATTATGAAATTCCTAATTATTACATTAAAAATCTGTATTTTACTATATAATTCTAATCTCTAAAAACAATGATTTCTTTTAGATGTTCAATTTTACATTAAACTATCAAATCAATGATTTTCTAATCCTTTTTTGACCTTCGATGACCTTTGATAAATAGTTATTGCCCCAAGTATTGCTATTACCAATACTATTATATTAGCTATTAACTTTAAATTAAAAACAGCAAATATTGATGCTATAAACAAAAGAATTAACCTTTCACTTCTTTCCAATAATCCTACTCCTTCCATCTTAATCCCCAATAATTCACCTTTTGATCTTGCATAGCTTACAACTTCGGAAAATCCTAAAGCAATTATGGATAAGTAAGGATTAATGCCGGCAAAAATTAATGCCAAAAAGAAGAGCATATCAGAGATCCTATCAGTCAAAGAATCTAAATATGCCCCAAATTTTGTTGTTTTATTAGTAGCCCTTGCAATAGCTCCGTCCACTACATCCATAAGCCCTGAAAGTATAATCATTATAGGAATTGTAATATAAAGCCTATAGTACGCCAATATTGGGGCAATTATTGCAAATATAAAGCCTATCAATGTAGCTCCATTAGGCGTTAAACCTATTTTTGATAAATATTTTCCAATAGTCTTTGGTAATATCTCGTTAACGTACTTTCTTAATTTTCCGAGCAAAATAATTACCTCATGTATATCTTCCTGCATTAATGCTTAATATATGTCCAGTTATTCCCCTAGAAAGCTTTGGGTCTGAAAGGAAAAAGACTGATTCTGCAACATCTTCTGGCTTCAAAATAATTTTTAAAGGATGTAAATCTATAATACTTTTTTTCCTGTTTTCATCTTTTAATACATCAGCGACCATATCGGTATCAACAAAGCTTGGAGCAACAGCATTAACTCTTATTCCGTATTTTGCTAATTCGTTAGAGAGCCTTTTAGTAAACCCTATAACACCTGCTTTAGCAGCCGAATAAGATACCCCTCCATAAACGCTTCCAGTCTGACCTGCGATACTTGATATATTAACTATTGAAGCCCATTCAGATTTTTTTAATAAATTTAACAAATCTCTTGTAACTAAAAATACCCCAGTCAAATCAATGGATATAATTTTATTCCATTCATCAAGTGTCATCTGTTCAAAAGGCGTATAACTAATTACACCAGCATTGTTTACCAAAACATTTACGTGATCTACTATAGAATTAACGTTTTCTGCAAAATTTCTAACACTTTCTTCATTGGAAACATCAACTCTAAAACTATGTGCATTGGCAGCTCCAATTGATTTTAGTTCTTTTATTGTCTCTTCAGCTCTTTCTTGGTTGCTATTAAAAGTAATTATAACTTCATAACCTTCTTTAGAAAATCTCTTTGCTATAGCTTTTCCTATACCTCTATTTCCGCCTGTTATTATTATGACATTATTCAATTTAACCCCCTATAATATTTTAAGAGTTAGATTTAAATTTTTAATACAGCCCTTCCAATCAATTTTCCAGTTATCATATCATTATATGCATTATTTATTTCATTTAAACTATATGTTTTATAAAATGGCTTTATTTTTCCTCTACCTATAACATCTATAGCTTCTTGATATTCCTTCTTTGTATAAGCAGCTGAGCCAATAATACTAATTTCATTCATTACAATAAATGCTGGTCTCATTAAGTTTATAGTTTCACCAGATATGTTACCTATTAAAATAAGTTTACCTTGTTTTTTCAGAGAAAGCATGCTTTCATTTATAGTTAAACTACCAACAATTTCAAACACTGCATCTACTTTTCCACTTCTCTTATAAAAATCAAAGGATGTAACAGGTATAACATTTAGATCCTTTAATATTTTTGCCTTTTCTTCGTTTCTAACATAGGCATAAACCTCATAAAAATCAGATAGATATTGAATAGCATGTATACCTACACCCCCGTTAGCCCCTGTGACTAATACCTTAGATCCCTTATCTAAGTGAGCTAAATTATTCGCATGAATTATTGTTGCAACTCCACAAGAAGCCGCAGCATATTTTTCGTAATCATTATTAGGTAATTCTATTAAATTCCAATATGGTACAGCTATTAATTCGCTATACCCACCAAAATCTTTTTCACCTATTATAGAATAATCGTTGCAAAGATTCTCTTTCCCTTCCATTAATTCTAAACAACTCTTTCCTACTTTTGCTGGAAAAACTGCAACACTTTTACCCTTATATTCTCCAAATATCTCATGACCTAATATCAACGGTGGCTTTAAATTCTTAAAGCCTCCTTTCCATATAACTAGGTCTCTCCCACATATCCCAACAGCTTTTATATTTACAATAACCTCATTCTCTTTTGGTTCAATATTGATCTCTTCTATAGAAAAGGGTTTTTGAAACTCTTTTAATATTGCAGCCCTGCTTTTCATATCTATCACATAAGTAATAATTAATAATTAAAGATTATAAAAATTAAAGCTAAGAAAAATCATTATAATTTTTCACAATAATTTATAAACCTAAATGCAAAACCTTGAAAATCATATATATTCCTACAACAACTATAATTACACCATAGGCTTTTTGCAAAGTATTTTTGGGAGCTTTTACTGCTAAAGAAGTTCCAATGTAACCTCCTAGTAAGCCTCCTATCAAATATAACAAAGATATTGAAACTATTGTATCACCATAATGTAAATATAATAAACCACTTGCTAATCCAAAGGTTCCAACACTTATTAATGAAGTTCCTATTGCCCTTGATATGCATAAAGAAGCTGAAAACATAAGCGCTGGGACTATTAGAAATCCTCCTCCTATACCAAAATATCCGCTAACAAGACCTACAACAAAACCAAATAAACCAACTAATATTAATGATCTTGATGTTAGTTTTTTACATTTGCTAACAGATTCATTAATTCTTGGTATTTCTTCATGAGTCCCTGCTTTTACTGCATTTCTTCCAAATCCCACATAAAATCCTAATATTATCATAGCTATTGCAAAATAAAGCAAAAGGCTGCTACCTGGGGTTATATGACCTAAATAAGTTCCTATTAAGGATCCAATAACCCCCACTCCCGCAAAAACTCCACCTATTTTTACAGCTACATTCCTTTTTCTCAAATGCATATAAGAATTTGCAAAAGCATTTAAACCAACAGCTAAAGCGGTTGTTCCCAACGCTATATGTGCTGCATTAGGCATATTGCTTAATCCCACAAAGTAAAGCAAAAGAGGAACAGCAAGTATCGAACCTCCACCGCCAATTAAGCCAAGAGAAAAACCAACAATAACACCAGAAACTATAGATAACATATATTGATCTAATGTTATCATTTTTCATCACTTTTACAAATTAAAATTAATAGATTCTAGAGTAATATAAAGTTTTATGTATTTAAAATTTATATTAAGTTTTCTGCTTAATATTAAATTATGTCCCAAGATTTTAATTCTTTTATTAATTCATTATATGCAATTATTCTTGATACATTCCTCGTCCCAAGAGGACCCGGCTTTTTCATAAAGAATCTGTTTACTGATGGGCTTGTTCCTTTATAACCTCTATCTATCAAAGCTTTAGTTATTGGAATAACTGATGCCATAACTCCTCCGAGATTTGCTTTATCATTTATTCTTCCAGTAACGACTATTTCGTCTGTATATCCTCCAAAGCTTTTATATTCTATGTGCATTGCTATAAACTTCTTATCCCCTAAGGGCTCTAAGAAACCTGTTGGCTTAATGTAATGAGGAGCATCGTAACCAAGTATATCATTCACTATGCTCCCTTTCGTATTTTCTTTAGATTTATTCCTTTCAGGTTCTGTTAAGCTTAAGAAATCCATATTACCCCCTATATTAAATTGAACAACAGACGAAACCTTTCTATTCCTTTCAGCCATATGCTCCAATAAATCTGCGGTAAGAGGTGTTGCGCCTGTTGCGGCATCGTCTCCAAATATTAGGCCTCCAACTTTTTCATAATAAGATACTATACCAGGCGAATTAGCTAATAAAGGAGGTGTTAAATTAATGAATGAAACCTTGTTATATAGCCTGCTATATTCAGCTGCTGCATATGCATAAGTCAATGAAGCTCCTCCATTACAACTACTCGCTAGTCTTATAAATTCAGATTCATTATTTACTTGGACTTGTTTTTCTGTAGTAATTATATTAACGATTACATCTGGTTTAAGCTTATCAAGCAAAGAAATAAACTCTTTTATAGCAATATTAGGATCCCCTATTATGTCATCAAGTCCAGTAGCATCTATAGGCAAACCTGCTAGGCTCTTGCAATGTAACCCCCTTAGAATCTCAATGTCTTTTAATGAATTAGGAACATTGTTTTCGTTTAATAATTTGCTTGTTACAGAATGCATATCAAGTCCAATTTTTTTATTATCTACCTCAAAAACGCCAACTATTTGTATATCTTCAGGCCTATAAGACTTAAATAAGTTTCCAAAGGGGATACCATAATTATCTATTTCACCCATCTTTAACCTTTCAATTCCAGCAGCAAAGTATGCTGCGCCTGGTCCAGCACCTAATAGCACAGTTCTAATTGGCAACTCTCACACCTTATCTTTTTATTAATATATAGTAACAGATATAAAACCTTTCCGTTTTTGAAAGATAGTTTTGAATTATTTAATTCATAGCAATTGGTAATTCTTTTATTTGCTTAATGCTTCTCCTGCGGCAACCTCTGGAGTGAAGCTTATGTATTGAACCATACTTCCCCTTATGAGTATTTTTCCTATTTTGGCAATTACTTGTTTTCCATCTTTAACTTCTATAGAATCATCTAATATCAGATTCATAGTAGAATCTGTCATCTTTAGCGTGCCTACAAACTCGCTTCCATCTTTTAGCCTAACATAAACCTGAGTATCTATGGCATCTCTTAAATACTTCATGGGACTAACTGCTTTATTTTCTCCTGGCATCTTATACACCTTTTACCATTCTCATGTTTTATTTGTAGGGAAGAATATATTAAAGCTTATATATTCCATTAATTCGTTTGTTCCATTTTGCCATACTTCTTTATTATTTCATATAATCTCTTTGGATTCTTAGAATAGAACCTTAACTTAGTTATTGTTCTTTTGCCTTCTTTTACTATTTCTACAAACCTTCTTTCTTCATTAAGATTCACATTAGTTTCATTTGGTAATGGAAAAGCTATCCCTTTTGTTGTTAACATACCTTTTATTACAATGCCTTTATCTGTAACAGTATATTGTGATGGAACATTAACCATAGGTAGTTTCTTTATCCTGCTTACAGCCCACATGGTATTAAGCATGTTAATAGCGAAATAACCTTCGAAGTATATTAAGAAACCTAGGAATAAATCTATCCTATAATCAGCTATATAGTTTCCTAAAAACCTTGATAAATCGGGCACATATTTAAATAACACAAAGAAGTATATTAATCCTATGAACATGCCTATTGTTGTATACATAGTGAAACGTGATTGTTCTTGAAAGTCAAGCATAACCTGCTTATCTTTAACTTGTATGCTTCTTGTTTCAGGCTCATGATAAAGTCTTTTACCTTGTAGTACCTCATTGGCTTTAGTATTTTTCCCTATCGGGCTTCCACTTAAATAACTTTGTAAAAACATGCTTATTATAACAAACACTATCACTAATATAAACAACATATAATTAACTCCTATTATTGCAGCTAAAATTGAATATACTATTATATATGCTTGATTTAACAGTGTTGATTTCCACCTTTGTTCAACGTAAAATGACATTCTTTTCCCCCTAACTTGCTTCTATACTTATTTTATCTTTTTCACTTTTTAAATTCAAATCAACAGATTTAAATTATTATAATTGAGCATAAAATTAGGGATCAATATGCAAATTAAATCAGGATTAGCCATTGTTGGTGAAAACCTAGATGTAATAAACAATGTGTGTATCAATATAAACGAAGATGGAATTATTGAATCCATAGGAAAATCCAATAATTGCAATAATTATGTTGGTAACGGAAACCTAATAGCGATTCCTCAACCGGCTAATGCACATGTACACAGCGGAGATAACAACTTTCCAGAATATGGAGTTAAAGAAGGGCTTCATGAATTGGTAGCATTTCCTAATGGCTTAAAACATAAGCTTTTGAATTCTTTAAGTTACGAAAAACTAATAGAGGGTATATCTTCATTTTATAATACAGCCTATAATATGGGAATAGGATTACTAGTGGACTTTAGAGAAGGAGGAGGTATAGGATGCAAAGCATCAAAGGAGGCATTAAAATATGTAAAGGATATGGATGTAATCGTATTAGGAAGACCTGGCCCTGAATTTCCAAATAATTGTGATGGTCTTGGAATATCAAGTCCTGTTGACTATAAAGAAGATTATGTTATAGATCTATCAAAGAAATTCAAGCCTTCTATGACTCATGTAGCGGAAGATGAAGAAACGAGAAAAAGCAATGACTTTGAGATTGCAATTAAATCAGATTTCAATGCATTAATACATGGCCTTTATTTAAATGAGGATGATTTCGAAAAATTATCATATAAAAACATTTACTTAATATTTTGTCCTTCTAGCAACATGTGGCATGGGATGAAATTCCCCCCTATAGAACTATCTTTAAAATATAATGTGAAGTTTGCAGTAGGGAGCGATAATGCTTCTTGGTTCCTGCCAGATGTTTTTAGAGAAACATACCAGCTTCTTTTAATTTTAAGGCTAAAAAGAATCAGAGGAGAGGAAGTAGCTAAGGAATTAATGAAATCACTATATATTAATGGCTATAAATCTGTTGGCCTTGAACCAAGGTTGATAGAAGAAGGTAAACCAGCACATTTTTTACTAATAGATGGCTACAATTCTGGTATAATGAATTCAATTAATATTTATAATTCAATAATAAAAAGAGTTCAACCTAGTTTTATAAAATTTAGAGTAGATAGAAGCAATATAAAAAATTTAGGTTTACTCTTTTCCTAGACCTGTATCAATTAATTTTTTTAAATTTACTGTATCTAAAACGTTTCCTGTAATTTTCAACTGCCTGGTCATAAAAGCCTTCATAGAGTCAAGTTCTCCACTTATTATTTTTTTCATGACTTCTGGCTTTGCTGAAAGGGTTGCTATTGGATTTTGATGCCTACCGCTTGAAATTTTTATTTTCCCTCCTGAGATTTCTACATAAAATTCTCCATCACCTTCTATAATGAACTGATAAACCTTATTCCAAGATTTAATTTCTGGTACCTTCTCAGAGGCCTTCTCATAAATTCTTTCTAATGCATCCTTCATTTCATCTAGAGACATTTTTTCACCCATTTTTTATTTTTATTTATAAGATTAATTAATGTTATCTTAATGTATTAATTCATAACAAATCATTTAGCATATTTATATATCCCTATTAATTGAGTTTATTTTTGTTTAGCAAAATAAGATTTCATTTTATATAACTATATCGACATCATTTATTGCCATATAGTTAATAAAATATTTAAAATAAAAATTAATATAAAAGATTATAAACAACTCATTTAGATTAATATTAAACATAGCAACATGAAGAATATAAACGCTCATTTAATTATTTTATACAGAGGTGTATAAAGTGGGAAGAAAGGTAGCAGTTGTAGGTATAGGCCATTCAAAATTTGGTGTTAGAAATGATGTAAATATAGCGGAGCTTGCTTGGGAGTCAATAAAACAAGCTTTTGAAAGCGCTAATTTAGAAGCCAAAGATATTGAGTACGTTTCTGTTTCAAATGTTGGAGGTTGGAGCGGGGAGCCCTTACCAGCTGTAGTTGTTTCAGAATACGCAGGTCTTACTGGGAAGCCTTTGTATAGAGTTGAGGCTGCTTGTGCAAGCGGAAGTTCTGCCGTATACAACGCTTACAATGCAGTATCATCAGGTCAAGTAGATATAGCTATGGCAGTAGGAGTAGAGAAAATGAATGAAAGTCTTACTCCTACAGTAGTTGAGTTTATTGGTAGAGCTGGGAATTATTTCTGGGAATTTGAAAACTTTGGCCTTACATTCCCTGGATATTATGCGTTATATGCAACAGCTTATATGTCAAAATATGGTGCTACAGAAGAAGATTTATGCCAGGTTGCCATAAAGAATCATTATTATGCAAGCTTTAATCCAAAGGCTCAATTCCAAAGAAAGATAGACTTACCGACTTGTATGAACAGCAGATACATTGCATGGCCCCTTAAACTCTTTGATGCCTCGCCAATAACAGATGGAAGTGCTGCTGTTATATTAGCAAGTGAGGAGGTTGCTAAGAAATTAACTGACTCCCCTGTTTGGATACATTCTGTTGGAGCAGCATCAGGGAGTGCAAACTTATCGAAGAGAAATGACTTCACAGGATTAGAGGCTGCAAATATAGCTGCAAAAATGGCTTATAAAAAGGCTGGCTTAGAAAGCGAAAATACAGCAAAATTCTTTGATGTAGCAGAAGTTCATGACTGTTTTACAATTGCAGAAATAATGGCATATGAAGATCTAGGATTTGTAAAAAGAGGAGAAGGATATAAACTAGTTAAGGAAGGGCAAACTTACATAGGAGGTCTAATACCTGTTAACCTTAGCGGCGGCTTAAAGGCAAAAGGGCATCCAATAGGAGCTACTGGCGTTAGTATGGTAGCAGAGCTATCTAAGCAATTGCTAAATAAAGCCGATAAAGGCAGACAGGCAACAATAAAGAATGGAAGAGCAATCGCTCATAATGTTGGTGGAACAGGCCATTATGCGTATGTAACCATATTGGGCTTAGATAAGCCTAAAGATTGAGGTGAAAGATTATGCCTAAATCACAAAGAGAAGAAGCTATTGAAGCCTTAAAGCAAATGGAATCTTTTGCAAATACAATGAAATCAAGTATAGGATTGCCTATGATAGTTGATCCAAAGACTAATGTAGCGATTTGGTATGATCAAAGAGAATTAACACTTAAGTTCATGATAAGTGTTGAAAAAACAAGAAAGTTCTTTGAATCTCTATCCGAAGGAAAATTACTTGCTACAAAATGCGTTAAAACAGGGGAAATACTATTTCCTCCACAAGTTGATTGCCCATCTTCATTAGATAGTAATGTTGAGTGGATTGAACTACCAAAAGACGGAGAATTAACAACCTATACTATAATTACTACAAAACCATTTAGCTTTTCACACTATAATGATTATACTGTAGGAATAGCTAAACTTTCAAATGGAGTTCAAGTATTAGCATGGGTTAGAGAAACGGATCCCAAAAAACTGAGGATAGGAATGAAAGTAAAGCTTGAAATAGTTAAAAGAGAGCCTGAAGGTTATTTAACTTATGAATTTGTACCTGTTTGATCCTTTTCATTTAACTCTTTTTGCTTTTTAATAAAATCCATGACTTCCTCTTGAGTAGGTATTGCATTTGCACCTAACTTAGTAACCTTTAAAGCAGCCACAGCCTGAGCAAATTCTAATGATTCGACTGTTTTCATGCCTTTAGTTAAACTTAACAAATATGCTGCTGCAAAGGCATCACCGCTACCAGTTGAATCTCTTATCTCTTTTACTTTAAATGCAGGCATATAACCTACAAAGTCATTTGTATTTGCATATATTCCTTTAGGACCCATTTTAACTATAACATTCTCAGGCCCGATAGTTTTAAGAGTTTGGCTGCATTTTTCAGGATTATCAATTCCTGTTAAGTTCTTGCATTCCTGTTCATTCAACATTATTATATCAACTAGCTTTATCAAACCTCTTAAATCCTTAAGTCCCCTCATACTAAGTCTTCTTCCTGGATCCCATGAAACTAATGATTCATTTTCCTTAGCGGCAATTGCTGCCTTAATAGAGGTATCAGGTCTTAAGCTTGCTATGTGTATAATTTTTGACTTTGATATGACCTCATTGTCAATTTCTTTTGGTTCTAGTTTTTCAGCACACCCTTTAAAGCCATATATTGAAATGTTCCCTGATTGATCTATCATGACTATAGAAAAACCTGTTTCTCCAAAGCATATCTTAAGTCCTGAGATATCTACCTTAGATTTCATCAAATCTTCAACTATTGATCTACCAAAAGTATCTAAACCTACTTTAGTTAATATTGCAGAATTTCCACCTAATTTTCTCACATTTAAAGCTACATTAACAGCAGAACCGCCCGGTCCTGTTGACTGCTCTAATATATCTGCCTCTTCATCGGGACTAGCAAATTTTTCTACTATAAATCTTAAATCCATTAATGCATGGCCTACCGATGTTACATCTATCGTTTTTGAATTTGACATATTTTTCCCCTTTTAAATAGCTATTATTAAACATTTAAAAACACGTTATTCAAATAATTAATAAATTATTTTTCTAATTCTTTAACTGCTTCTTCTGGGGTTTTATTATCATGAACTACTTTCATTACTGCTTTTACCATGCCCTCTATGTTATTGCTTCTAAATACATTTCTTCCTACAGCTACTCCGCTGCCTCCTGCTAATATAACATTGTAGACATCCTCTAGAAATTCTATAGGCTTTTCTCTCACAGCCCCTCCACTCATCACTACTGGAATTCCTTGAGCCATTTCAACGACTTTTGAGAAAGTCTCTTTATTTCCAGTATAATAAGTTTTTATAAGATCCGCACCAGTTTCTGCTGCAGCTCTTGCACCATACATAACAATTTGGGGATCATACCTATTCTTTATTGTAGAACCTCTTGGATATGCAAGCTGCAATAATGGCATTCCATAATAGTTAGCGCTCTCTTTTATTTCATACCAGCTAGATATCATTTCATTCTCATAATCGCTGCCCCAATAAACTGTTGCTGCAACAGCATCTGCACCTAAAGATATCGCTCCTTCAACTGTACCTAAAACTGATTGCAAATAATGCTTATCTGGTGGCCTTATATCACTTTTACCTGTTAGCTTCACAATTAATGATACCCTATTAGCCCATATATCATGTGTTAGCCTTGCCATACCAGGTAAGAGCATAATAGCATCTACTCCAGCCCTTGTAACCTTTTCCAAAATTGTTTTTGCTAAATATCTGTCCTCTTGAAAATCGCTAGGTCCATGTTCCAACCCATGATCAAAAGCAAATATAACCACTCTATTATTTTTTAAAATTCTGCTTAATCTAACCTTTACACCTACATTAGAATAACTTATACCCTCATACTTATCCATTTTTTAATCCCCCTAAATATATATTTAAAAGGAACAATAAAAACACAAATGGAGTTGTACTTAATGGGCTGTGATAATATTAGCGTTGCGTTAACAGGCGCGAGCGGGATTATATATGGGATAAAGTTACTTGATGCTATTAATAAACTGAATATTAATATAAAAGGGATAATTTATTCTAAAGGCTCAATAGAAGTTGCGAAAGCAGAAGAAGGTATTAGCGAAGAGGATTTCATAAAAATTTTGAGAAAATTTGGTGAAATTTATGATGAAGACAACTTTAATTCACCTCTTGCCAGTTCAAGCAATATATCAAAATGCATGATAATATGTCCAGCTAGTATGAAAACGGTTGGATTAATTGCTAACGGTATCCCTATGAATTTGGTATCAAGGGCAGCATTAGCTCATCTTAGGTTAAAGAGACCTCTAATAATTGCTTTCAGAGAAACCCCTTTAGGAACCGCAGAGCTAACAAATTTATTAAAAATATCTAGATACGGCGGTATAATAATGCCTTTGTCTCCGGGTTTTTATTCTAATAAAAGTAATATCGATGACATGATAAACTTTATGATAGGAAAAATTTTAGATGTATTGAATATACAAAACAATTTTTATAGAAGATGGGACCCTAAATCTTCTTCTTTGGAAGACTCTTAAACCCTTGAGGCAAATCTATATCATTTTCTTCGCTCAACTCTTCTTCGAATGACTTCATTTTCTTTGGCTGATTTTCAACAGCAAATCCGCATCTACCGTCGGGTAACATCGCCTTCTTTTCACAATATGCATATCTGCAAGATGCACCTATGCATTTATCCCCTATCCAAGCACACATTGCTACCTTTATAGGCCTACCTCTATAATGATCTGTTGAAAACCTTAATGCTTTTTGACCGCATTTGAAAAATGGGCAAAGAGGATTGCATTTATCCCCAATTGGTCTAGGCTTAATTTCCCTGTTTTGCTGTGAATTAATATCGTTTCTATTTTGATCTCTTTGGTCATGCCCTTGCCTTGATGGGCCTGATATATTTGATACCAATACATACACCTCATATATTTATGACTAGACTTTCCGGTTTACCCTATTATATATTACGGTTTAAACCATTTAAATATTATGTATAATGTTTTATTGCTATCTTTAAGAGAAGATATTATAAAGTCCTTCTTAACACTGTGACTTAGTCTTCCAGCTCTTACTAACTCTATTGGGTCAAATTTTTCATCTATATCATGATAATGTATTATAAATGGTGCATGCTCCAATCCTGGTCCTAATCTATATGCAACAAAATCTGAACCATATTTAAGCCCCGATCTTACTTTTAAGTTTTTATTTCTTAAATCTCTATAAATTATATATTGCCTTTCTCTTCTATCAATTATGTTCAGAATTTTCTTAGCTTCCTCTACGCTTTCCACTTTTTTATCATCATAATATAAATCTATTATTCCCTTCTCCATCAAATAAAGAGCTTCAAACGCATTTAAAATTAAAGGAGAACTAATATCAGTTTCTTCCTTGACTTTTTCAGCATTTATAGGCTTCCCAAAATATCCTGAAAAATAAACCTTTCTCGACTCTTCAATATCGTTTATCAGCACAACATTATTAATAAAATAAGCCTTAATTGGCATTATGCTAGCCCACTAAACCCTATAAGTTTTATATAAACTGATGCATTATATAGGCAATCTATACAATCTTCTAGGTATTCAATTGTTTCTTTAAATGATATGAGCCTAGAAGGCTTGTCTGAATATTTTACTAAAACCCTCGCTAAGCCCTCCCTATAGATAATATCGCCTCTTCCTTCTGATTCACTTATTTTATTAAACCTTTCTTCTATGATCTTTCTTTTCTCTGAGTTACCTTTAGTTCCAGTTGATATTGATCTTAAAAGATCAACTAATGATTGTGAGGAACTATATATTTCTCCAACTAATCCTTCTATTGTTTTATATGCTTCACTATCATCGCTTTTATCAATACTGTATGAAAGCAAAAATCTATAAATACCTGCCTCTAATTTACTAATTGCGCATTCCATTTGAAGAGAAGAATTTATATAAAATTCTTTATAAGAGACTAACTCTAATCTACCGCTCGCTAGGTAATCAAATATTCTATCTTTATTTCTAGAAATCCTATCTTTTGCAGACATTAGGTCTTGTCTATAAAATTTTTCTATATATTCACTTTTTGTATTTTCATGCATTCTTGTTAACAATGTTGCTGATATATTTTGAATGTCTTGCGCCATGTTTTGTAATACTTCAATTAAAGTAATTTTAGATATACTATCAATCGCCATGATTAGCACCCTTTTCTCTCCTTCTCTATACGTAATTTGAATTAAATAAAAATCTATCCCTAATTTCAATTAGGATATTATTTTGTTTTAACCAATATAGAATATTTTTCCAATAGACAATATACTAATAAAGAAATTGCTATGATGCATTAAGATAAAATTAATTAAGTCTATAGCAGAAATTAATAATAATATAAGACAGTTGATGAAAACTTATCACAGGGGACCAATTGCCTGCGTGAATTAGCCCCGCGTCACGGGGTCATGTGTGCGCAGGAGGTCCCCCTTTGGGTGAAACAATGTTTATAATATTGTTGGGCACTGCCGGTGCAGGAAAAAGCACGCTAGCAGGGGAGCTAAAATCTACTATGGAAAACACAGGAGCAAATGTCGCCATAGTAAATTTTGATCCAGCTGCAGAAAAGTTGCCATATGATGCTGATGTAGATGTAAGAGACTACGTAAAAATTGAAGACTTTTTTGATAAGGGTTTAGGACCTAATGGTTCTCTTATAAGTGCCGTAGATTCTCTAATAAATTATTCCGATAAAATAAGGGAGGAAATAGATAAAATAAATCCAGATTTTACAATAATAGATACTCCAGGACAATTAGAGCTATTTGCGTATAGAGTTGGTGGTCCACTAGTTTTAAACTCTATTATTTATAATGAGAAATCAGTTGTTATTTTTTTAATGGATTCCATATTTTTTGATAACCCAGCTAACATAGTCTCCATATTAACCCTTGCAAGTTCAGTAAATACAAGATTCAGAAAACCTCAGATAAATGTTGTTAGTAAATCAGATCTGCTTGATAAAGAATTAATCGATGAAATAATACCAAGATTACATGAAGATGGTTATTTAGAATCCCTTTTAAGGGAATCAAAAGATATAGACGGTTATACTTTAGATTTATCATTAAGTTTAGCAAAAGCTTTGTATGCGTCTGGATATTTCGGGCATATATTACCAATATCTATTTTTAACGAACTAAGTTTAAGGCTGCTTTATGGAAAAATTCAAGAAGTATTAACAGAAAGTGAAGATTATAAAATTTATGATAACGAAAATAATTTGTGAAAAATTTAAAAGCTTTGAATTTTAAAAAATTGTGGGAATCAAATTTGGTTGATAGATCACTAGCTATTTTAGGCGCAGGGGTTATAGGGTCATCTATTATAAGGTCTTTAATAGGATCCGGAAAGGATTGGAAAATAATAGCAACCGCGAGAAGCGATGAATCATTAAACAAGATTAAAAAAATGGGAATTGATGCAACAAGAGACAACATATATGCTGTAAAAAACTCTGATGTAATTATTTTAGCTATAAAACCTTCTCAGCTAATAAATTTAGCAGATGAGATTTCCCCATTTGTAAAGGAGAAGTTAATAATATCAGTTGTTGCTGCAGCTCCAATAAAATGGCTATCTAAAAAGTTGACTGGAGCAAAAATAGTTAGAGCTATGCCTAACATAAATTCTGAGACTTCATCAAGTTTTACGGTATTATCGACAAATTCTAATATAGATGCTGCATCAAAAAAACTAGTAGAAGAAATATTTTCTTCAATAGGTTATTATGAATGGGTAGACGAAAAATACATGAATGCCTTGACTGCGTTAAGCGGAAGCGCTCCAGCATTTTTGGCAGAGATTATAGATGCATTAGCTTTAGGAGGTATTGCTTCTGGCCTACCTAGGGATTTGGCTTATAAAGCTGTGTTATATACGATGCAAGGAACAGCAAAAACTCTGCTTGAAAAAGGTTGGTCTCCACATTATATAAGGGATCTAGTAATAACTCCAGCTGGGACCACAATAAGAGGTATTATGGTATTGCAAGGAAATGGGCTCAAAAGATCAATAATGGAAGCAGTATTGGAAGCACAAAAAAAGGCAGATGAAATAGAAAACTACCTATTCAATTCTTAAAGCTAATAATTATTTGGATTTAACATAGATATTCTTTAATCTATGTATTAAACTTGATAGCGGTATCTCTACAGGACAAGCTACATCGCATCTCATACAGCCTAAGCAAAGCTCCGAGAGCTCCGCACCTTTCTTTATACCTTCAGTTATTGCTGTCCATCCTACCCCCATAGGTCCCCCATAAACTTTACCTCCCCATTTATTAGCTGTGATATCCCAAACTGGACAAAATATTTGACAATTACCGCATCTAATACACCTAAGTTGGTCCCTTAATATATCGCTTTTTATAGCTTCTTTTCTTCCATTATTTAAAAGAATTAAATGCATCTCGGGAGGGCCATGAGCACCATAAACTCTTCTATGGCCTATATCACCTGTCGAACTAGGACCGGATACCATGCTGACATATGTTGGCGGGTAAAGTCCTGCATATGAAGACTGGACTAACACAACCTTAAATGCATCTATTAATGTTGGAACAATTTTTTCAATCCCAGCAATAGCTATATGCAATGGAGGCAAAGTGGTCACAAGCCTTATATTGCCCTCGTTTTCTATCAAAAAAATAGACCCTGAATCAGCTGATATAGCATTTGCACCGCTTATTCCTACATCTGCATTTACAAATTTTTCTCTTAGAAATGGTCTAATTTTGGCAACTATTTGTTGAGGAGTTTCATTACCCTTTAATTCGATATTAAGTTTATTTTTAACTAAATTGATTACATCTTTAACTGTCATATGAATTGCAGGCGCTATTGCGTGCATTGGCTTACCTTTCTCTAATTGAATTAGTAATTGCCCTAAATCAGTTTCCCACACTTCTTTTCCAACTTCTTCCAAATGCTCTCTAATTCCTACCTCTTCAGCGACCATACTCTTAGATAGGATTATCTTATTTCTTTCCCCTATAATTTTATCTAATATGTCTAAGGCATCATCCTTAGTTTCTGCATAATGAGGATTACCATTTATAGACTTTAATGATTCCATAGTCATTTCTATATAATAATCTATATTTGATAACACCTTATTTTTAATTTCTTCAACTTCTTTTGCAAGCTTTGGAATATCTTTATGTAGATTTAAAAAATCTAAAACCCTTTTTTCTGACATAGGTACACTACTTTCTAATGCTTCTCTAAAATCCTTATTTTTTAAAGTTTCAGAAATGTCAACTATTATATTTTCAAGATAATCCAAAGATAACACCTCATAGCATTTCTGAAATATCATGAACTTCTGTATTATAATTGTTAGATACTTTGCTTAAATTTATATAACATATAGGGCACATAGTAATAACTTTATTTGAAACCATGCTTAATTCTTCCATTCTATTTTTTGCAATTGCTTTGCTTAAAGAAGGAAATATAGCTTCTATAGGACCCCCACAGCAATATGTTATACTCTTATTTCTTCTTGGCTCTTTAATTTCATATCCCTTCTTAGATAAAAGCTTTCTAGGAGCATCAATTAAAGAAAGTCCCCTTGCATATATGCAAGAATCATGTATCACAACAGGATCTTTGTTCAATTTACTTTCATCGTTAATTTCTATTAATTCTAAATAACTATTTACCTCTAAATCAAATCCATCAATATATTTAGGATAAACATTTTTCAATATATATGTAGTATGCGGATCTACTGTTATTATTTTTTCCGCTTTGGATTGTTTTAACAATTTAAAAACTTTATTTATATGAATTTTAAATTTCTCTTCATCTCCCATGTCATAAAGCAATACACCACTATATATATCATTTTCATAAAGATATGAAAAATTTATTTTGCTTTTTAACAAAAGGTTAGCAATAGAAGTTAGTACATTGTATGACCAAGAAATTAACCTTTTATCCGGTTGAGCCAGTTTATTTATTATATCTCTTGGAATACTTCTTGCAAATTTCAATGCTATATATCCACCTTCATCGCTTTTTTCCATGGCCATTAAATATAATGATAGAGATTCTATGTAAGGTATAAGCTGATATAAAGCACCTGTATAAAGAACTACCTTACCTTCTCTATTAAAATTATATTTTAATGCCCATTTATATGAAAATCCATCAGGAACTGGGACAGGATATCCTGTTTTTATGGTCAAATCTCCCATAAAATCTATGAGTTCTCTTATTCTCAATTTTAATGCCCATTTATGTTTAAAACTATAAAATTTTTAAGTTTAACTTAATAGATTTCTATGTGATGTATTTATGAACTACTGCTTAAGCTCCAAGACTTCATATCCTCATCGTAAAAAACCATTCCTTTTTTGACTAACTTGTTGAATAGTTTACCTCCGTTTTCACCAAAATCCGATGCAAGAAGATCTTCAACTTCTTTAGCATCTCTTATAGCAATAGTCATTAATTTAGACTTAAACCTATCCCAATAATCTTTATCTAAAGCGATTCTTTCATCATCAAAATAAAGAACTATAGCTCCACTGCTTTCTAATTTTTTAAAATATGCGTCAGGATTCCTTAGCCATTGTACTTCATCTGAGAAAATAACTCCTTGCTCTTTTAATATGTCTATAGCTGTTTTCTTTTTAGACTTAGCTTCCTCTTTTTGTTGTAACTGCTGTGGCTTTTCTACTTTAGTCTCTTCTATGCTTTCCACTAGGTCTGCTATCCTTGATGATAAATCATCTATTTTTTGAGTAAAAGGGTTTAACAAATCCTGCATAAGCCTTTCTATCCTTTTTGATATGGTTTCTATTAATTCCTTATTAATTTGGGCTTGTTCTGCGTTACCTTTTTCAACAGATGAAATAATTAGTTCCCTTATGTAATCATTTGGTAAAGAATATCCCTTTGCCTTAGCTATTTTTGATAGTATTTTGTAATCTTCTTCAGGAATTTCTATTTTTATAACGACGTTTTTCTTTGAATTTATTTCCAAGCGCTTCACCATTTAATAATTGAAAAACAAAGTTAATAATCTAACATACTCTTTGTTCAAAAATTAGGATAGAATGTAATATTTTATTGCTACTTTTATTTATGAATAGTATACCATCGAAATATATTTTGCAATCAATCTCAATATTTAATGACATAAATCAAGGAATTAACTATCCTAGCAAAATATATGCTGCGGTTATTATTAAAATAGAAACAATTAAGTAATCAATAAGATAAGGGGTTTGGGCTTCATTGAATTTTCATGAATTTGTATCTAATTCTCAGCCCTTGGGCTTCACCAGGGTCACGGGATAACCCGTTACCCCT